>NZ_SIJA01000061.1:0-4566 GCF_012062385.1 Methanocorpusculum sp. GPch4
CCGCCTGGCGTGAGAACCGAGGGCGTCGAGGCGGGTCTGGATGCAAGGAAGGCGTGCGTCGAGGAGCGGAGCGTAGTTGGAAACTACGTGAGCACCGCAGAGGTGCGCCTGACGACGCAGACGGGCCCTTCCCACCCACACCCGGGTGTGGGTGGGTCACAAATGTATCGGCGGCCGAATGCCACGGTAGGTGGCGGATTCAGGCCTGGAAAGCCCGCAGGGCATTGAACGCAGGAGGAACCGATGGCCATTCTCGGCACCCAGTCGCTGACCCACCTGGTGAAGGTCCGATCCGAGACCTGTGGGGCGGTGGACGCGCGCAAGGCCCTGTTGGAGCCGTCCCTGGGAGATGCCCTGCAGTCTCGAATCCAGGTGATCTCTCCGCAGATCGACGCTCTGAGAGCCGTGGCCGAGCTGGCTCGCAAGGGGGGATCGATCCTGCTGGCCGGGGCGGCGGGGACCGGAAAGTCGCTGCTCTTGTTCGTGCTGGGACGGGCCCTGTCCAGCCCTTTCCCGGGCGAGGAGTTCAGCGCCCTGTGTGACCGTCTGCAGGACGTCCAACTGGTCCGGGCGCTCGGGGCAGCGCGCAGCAAGGGGCGGCGTTGGCTGGTGGTCCTTCCCGAGGCCAATCCGGGTGAGGATTTCGATGCGGCCGTCCGACGCGCCCTGAACGGCGCGCTCTTCACCCAGGGGCTGGAAGACTTCGCTCCCGAGCCCGGCCGGTTGCGCGACGAGTTCCAGCAGACCGTCGAGCACCTGCGCCAGGTCGGAGGCGTCGAAGGGATCGCCGTCCTCTTCGACGGCATGGGCGAGCCGCTGCAACAAGCCCTTCGGGGTCAGGATTCGCAGGTCGCGGACTTCACCGAGTACTGTCGGAACAGCCGCTTCCCGATTCTGTTTGCGGGCGTCGTGAACCGCGACATGGGGACCTTCCATGTCGATGAAGAGTCCCGGCTGGTCGCCCTCTTCCGGAGGGTCCAGCCCGTCACCCTGCTGGGGCGGGTCGGCGAGTGGGAGGAGCTGGTCGGCAAGGTGATCCTCGAACACCCCGACGACGAAGTCTGGCAGGCCGTCCAGGCCCATCCCGACCAGCGTGCGGTTCGCGAGCATCTGGTGCGCATCGGCCTCTACCAGGGAACCAGCGATCATTGGCTGGCCGAGACGGTGATGGTGGGCGCGCATCCCCTCCACCCGGCGGTCCTCTTCGCTTTGCCCCGGGTGGCGCTGCGTCTGGCCTCCAAGGAGAAGACGGCCTTCACCTTCTTCGCCGACGCCACGCCCGGAGGCTTCCTCTACTTCCTGAAGAACTTCGCGGTGACCCAGCCCAACGGGCGCCTCTCGCTGTACACGCTCGATGCCATGTACACCCACTTTGAGAAGGCCCTGGAGCAGGACCCGGCCAACAAGGAGTTCGTCGAGGCCATGCACAAGGCCGTCCAGGCTGCGGGCGACATTCCTCAGGCTCGGCGCTTGCTGCGCACGGTGTTCATGTTCCAACTGGTCGGACACGACCGGTTGCGCTCTCGGGCCGAGGATCTGATCTGGGCGCTGCACCTGGGTGAACGCGAGGTCCGGATCGCCCAGAGAAGCCTGGAGCTGCTGGTCCAGAAGGGCGCGCTGCGCTACTCCGAGGCCAGCGAGGAATTCCTTCTGCCCCTGGAACGTCGACAGATCGACCTGGACGAGGCGTTGGAGAGGACCCGCAACCGGGTCCGTCCTGGTCTGGACCTGCCGGCCATCCTGCAGCGTCACGTCTCGTTGCCCCGACTGCTGGCTTCCCGATTCAATGCCCGCCACGGAACCGATCGCCAGGCCTTCTGCCGCCTCTTCCGGGCCGCCGAGCTGGGCGATCCGTCGGCCTTCCAGGCCGTGGTCGAGGGGTTTTCGCGCCAGGTCCGCCCGTATCGAGGCGACCTGCTGGTGGCCTTCGTGCTGGCCGATACCGAGGAGGAGCTCCAGGCTGTTCGGGACCTGGCCGAGGCCGGGAGCCTGGACCACCCGCGCCTGATCCTGGGCCTGCCCTGTCAGCCGGCCTCCTTCACGCGTGAGGCCCTGGAAGCCAGGGCCTTGGACCGCCTTCGTGCCCTCGAACCGCCCTTCAGCGACCCGACGTCCACCGAGTACCGTCAGGTGACCGCGAGGCTGGAGGCTGCCCGCAGCACCCTGCGCGAGTCCTTCCAGAAATCCTTGCAGCCCGGGGCGATGGTCTTCCGCCACCAGGGCCAGGTCTTCTCAGACCTCGACGTCAAGGCGCTCCAGGACCTGGTGGATCGTGTGATCGGCGAAACCGTCGGCGCTCCTCCCGCGCTCTCCGAGCCGGCGCTGGCTTTCCTTCGTGACCGTGGTCACACGCGTCGGCAGCGCCAGGTGGCCTTGAACCACCTTCTGGCATGTCGCGGCGAACTGACCCTGAGGACGGACGCCGGGGTCACCGGACGGATCCTGAAGGCCGGCCTGGTCGAGACGGGAATCCTGGCCTTGCAGAGCGAGGCCGGGAACTGGACCAGCTTCAACCTGGTCGAAAAGATTCCCGAGCAGGGTCCGGCAAGGGCCTTCAACCAGCTTCGCCAGAAGCTGATCGGCGGGGCGGGCGAGGCGCGAACGGTGCCAGGCCTGGACCTGGTCGCGCCCCTCCTCGAGCCGCCCCACAGCCTGACTCCCGCCACCGTCGAGCTGCTGCTGGCCGCGCTCTTCTGGAAGTGGCCCCGGGAGCTGGGCTTGCGTCGGAACTGGCAGCGAGCCCAGGTGGAGGGGCGCCCTGAGCTGCTTGAAGAGGTCGTGCCCTCCGCCGAGGCGCTCTTCGAGATGGTCAGCGCTCCCGAGGATTGGGTGGTCCAGTTCGTGGACGCCGAGCCGTCCCAGAAGTCCTTCCTGGAGGGGATCCTGGAGAACCTCCCTCGGAGGCCCGGGGCCACCTCGTCCCTGTGGACTGCGGCGGGCGAGGCCCTGCTGGCCTGGTTTGAGGCCCTTCCGACCGCGGCTCGCTGGCATGCCCAGGTCGACCCGTCCTTCAAGCCGGTCTGCGATCTGCTGGCGGACTCCGCCTCGGCCGAGGACCTGCGGGAGCTGCTCGAGGTCCGCCTGCCGCGGGCTCTGGGCGCTCCGCCGGTGTTCTCCTGGCAGGCCGAGAGCGAGGACATGCTGGAAGAGCTCATCGGACTGTGCCGCACCCTGGAGGGTCTGGTGGAGGCGCGTCTGGCGCGTCTGGGCGTGGGCCTGGCAGAGGTCTTCGCGGCCCATGCCGGCGGAGACGCGGCCTTGGAGTGGCCCGCTCGGGCCCGCCGCTGGCTGGAGGGAGTGGCCGAAGAACCCGGCCGCACCTTCTGGCGGGAGGAGCTGCGCGTCCTCGGTGAGCAGGTTCGGGAGGTCGACGACCCGATCCAGGCTGCGACGGGGTTGTTGCAGGCCCTGGGTCATCCCCCCTGCGAGCAGTGGCGCCATGACCGGAGCCTGGAGATCCTGGAGGTCTTCCGGGCCCTGCGCGAGGAGGTCGAGTGGGGAGCCTATCGGACCCTGAAGTTCGAGCAGCCGGACCCCGAAGCCTCGGTGCGCAGCCTGGTGCAGCCGGTCCTGAAGAGGGCCGGGCTGCCGGAGGAGGAGCTGGAAGACCTCCTGGTGGCCGAGCTGGAGCAGGCCGACTGGCCCGAGCTGGTGGCGGCCCTGGCTCCGGCGCCGGTCGCCGCTCCGCCGGCCGAAACCGCCAAGGCGGAGTCGGTTGAGGGAGTGCCCCCGGCCAGCGCCGCTGCCTCGGCACCCTCGCGGCACCGCAAGTCTTCCAAGAAGTCGGACTCCTCGGAGGACATGGACGAGCCCACGCTGCAGTGGCTCTGATCCCTCAGTCCTCGCGCAGCAGCGGCCAGGTCGGGTCTCCGGCCTGGCCGGATGCTTCCTGGACCGCCTGAGGATAGGCCTGGCGGGCCGCCGTGAACGGATCCTTCTCACCCTGCATCGCGTGCAGGAAGGCCTGGGTCAGGCCCGGGCCGGCCGAGGGGAGGGCCCCGGCCAGCAGCATCCGGTCGGGGCCAGCCATCCCGTCCAGGAGGGCGCTTCTGGCAGCCCAGTGCTCTGCGGCCGAGCCGGCGGGGGCGGTCCGGGTGTCCAGGACCACCAGCAGTCGGGTTCCCGAAAGCCGGCGGGACCATGCTCTGAGCTCGTCGGCGGTCAGCAGACCCTCGTCCGCCGTGGACAGCGAGTCCCCTTCCGGACGGGAGGAACCCGCGTAGTACAGCACCGCACGGTCGCCCGGGTGGGCCCGTCGGGCCAGGTCGTCCAGGGCCTGGAGGATGTTCTCTCGGGTGGCGTCCGGGCCCAGGTGCGAGCGCACCGAGAAGCCCTTCGTGGTCAGGGCCTCGGCCACGGTGCGGGCGTCGTCGGAGTTCTCCGACACCCCCACCACGACGGCCAGCCCTTGGCCCGGCCCACGCCGGGGAGGTCCCTCCAGCAACACCGGACGCTCGGCTCTCAGTCCCGCCTGGTCGGTGACGGCCAGCCAGGCCTGATTCGGGCCGGGTCGCAGGTCCAGGACCAGGTCCAGCTTGAGCTCCTGGCCCTTCAGCGCGGGGGGGC
>NZ_SIJA01000062.1:0-38307 GCF_012062385.1 Methanocorpusculum sp. GPch4
ATTGATTTCAATCCACGTGCCCACGAGGGGCACGACTTGCCATTACACATAATATAAAATATATTATATTTCAATCCACGTGCCCACGAGGGGCACGACGTAATATTATATTCACATGACAAAAGTTACTGTATTTCAATCCACGTGCCCACGAGGGGCACGACGGTCGGCGACCTTGACGACAGCCGCATGAGCGATATTTCAATCCACGTGCCCACGAGGGGCACGACACAGAATCTAAAGGATGGCTTAAGGCCATTTACATTTCAATCCACGTGCCCACGAGGGGCACGACGGGAGTATAAAATACCTGTTTACCGTCGTTAGTATTTCAATCCACGTGCCCACGAGGGGCACGACACGCCGATGAGATGCGTATCGCATTTTCAGATATTTCAATCCACGTGCCCACGAGGGGCACGACCGGGCACGAATGCGACTACAAGCGTAACCACAAAATTTCAATCCACGTGCCCACGAGGGGCACGACTAGAGATAGGGGACATTTTAGAGGACATTTCTGATTTCAATCCACGTGCCCACGAGGGGCACGACGGTAAGCTCTTCTTGTTTCAACCAATGCTTTTTTATTTCAATCCACGTGCCCACGAGGGGCACGACATGTGTTGTATTTGACATTGACCCAGGAACTAAATTTCAATCCACGTGCCCACGAGGGGCACGACCCGCACTGGAGGGCATACAAATCATCATATTATAATTTCAATCCACGTGCCCACGAGGGGCACGACCTGGGCGCGGGGGCGACATAATGGCAGTTAATGATTTCAATCCACGTGCCCACGAGGGGCACGACCAAGGGGGCGATAGGCACAGTTATTATAGACATTTCAATCCACGTGCCCACGAGGGGCACGACCCAAAGATATGGGAGTATATGCTTTCACTTGAAATTTCAATCCACGTGCCCACGAGGGGCACGACTCTGGGCCTCATGGTGTGTGTATATTTCTTTTGATTTCAATCCACGTGCCCACGAGGGGCACGACTCAAGTTCTATATTCGCTTGAATCGCCTCATTGATTTCAATCCACGTGCCCACGAGGGGCACGACTCTCTCTTGAGTGCATCGATTTGCTCTTCAAAATTTCAATCCACGTGCCCACGAGGGGCACGACGAGGGTTTTCCCTGGAATTGCCCTCTCAAGAAGATTTCAATCCACGTGCCCACGAGGGGCACGACTATCCCGTGTTGAGCCTGCAGAGCATGAACAAAATTTCAATCCACGTGCCCACGAGGGGCACGACGGGATGTAACGGGGAATGTAACCGGGGATATAAATTTCAATCCACGTGCCCACGAGGGGCACGACGTATGTGCCGGAGCGGCCAAACGGGCGCAATTTATTTCAATCCACGTGCCCACGAGGGGCACGACTAGACGCGGCCTATAGGGATTATGACCGTGAAGATATTTCAATCCACGTGCCCACGAGGGGCACGACACTGATAAGACCTCTATTCTTCATGATGAAGATTTCAATCCACGTGCCCACGAGGGGCACGACGTTAACGACATTAAGCGCCTGAACGAAATCATAATTTCAATCCACGTGCCCACGAGGGGCACGACTCGTCTAATGTAGGCTTGAAACGTGTCTCAAATATTTCAATCCACGTGCCCACGAGGGGCACGACCATCCGTGTTCGTGCTGGTTGTCGGTATAATACATTTCAATCCACGTGCCCACGAGGGGCACGACGTACGTCCTTTGAGTTCCGATTCAGTGGTGATAATTTCAATCCACGTGCCCACGAGGGGCACGACGAACAGCTATCGAACACGCATCAGAAATTAAAGATTTCAATCCACGTGCCCACGAGGGGCACGACATGGTTTTGCGTGTGATGCCGGTCTCCTCCGAATTTCAATCCACGTGCCCACGAGGGGCACGACATAACTCTTAAACCGACCTCAATCATAATTGAATTTCAATCCACGTGCCCACGAGGGGCACGACTCTAACTCTAATATACTATAACTCCACCCATATAATTCTCTCCCTCCCTCATCAGCAGAAAGTTCCACACGTAAAACATTATATTCCATTGGAAATATTCAAAATCTTCACCAAACCCAAAAACAAACCAAAAACCGCAGACATCGCGAACCTCCCGGAAAAATCATGGGCACAACCCCTTCGCGAAAAAAAAGAATCTAAAAAATCAGCGCATCATCCACGTTCAACCCAGGCTTTGCTCCAACATGCTCAACATGATCTCTACCCTGCTTTCCGAGATTATAATATCTAACACTATCCGTTTCTGGATTAATAACCTCTCCTATCCTGAACTTCAAATCCATCAGCTGAACAGAATCCACTACGCACTCAAACACTGAGTTCTGCACTCTCACCCCAAAATTTTTACAGATCTTTGCGACCTGACGAAGCCGCCGTCTCCCCTCCGGCGTCTCCGTATTCACATCATATGTAACCAAAACAAACATCTCTCACCTCACCACAAACGGCGGATACCCGTCGATATCTCCCCGAAGGAACCGGGCGAGCAGCATCGCCTGGGCATACGGCAAAAGACCGATCGGAATCTTCTCCTCCAGATATCCGTGCGTCACCTCCTCCTTTCTTCGCTTCTGCCATGCCTGCAGGACCGTCTTTCGTGCATCATCAGTCAGCAAAACCGCTCCGTTCTCCTTCACCACGAAATCACCTGCCGTCACCACACGGTTATTGATGAGACTCAGCACAAACCGATCGCCAAGATACGGGCGAAACTCCTCCATCAGATCGAGAGCCAGACTTGGTCTTCCAGGCCGGACCCGGTGCAGAAAACCGACCTGCGGATCGAGACCCACAGACTCCAGAGCCGATGCACAATCTGCCGCAATAAGTGTATAGGAAAATGAAAGCAATGCATTCACCCGATCCAGAGGAGGACGCCTTGACCTGTTTTCAAACGAGAACTCCGGTTCCGTTGACAGGATCAGATTATTGAAACTGTCAAAATAATACTTAGACAGGATCCCCTCAAAGCCTCTCAGCTCATTCAGCGAACCACACGTTCCGGCTCGGATTTGGAGGATCCCCTCAGACAGCCGTTTGAAATTCCGCTCGAACTCCCCCGACACCATATCCGGATAATCGCGGGAAAACCGTTGAAGGACCGTCCGGCAGTTCATCAGTTTCCCGAGAATGCAGTATGCCGCGATTTTTTTCGATGCTTCCTCATCATCCGAAACGGCGTACTGACGTTTCCGGAGCAGCACATTTCCCGAAACCTTGCCGCCGATCCGTGCCATAAATTTTCCATAAGGCGAAACAAAACACATGCCCACATCATTTTCCGTACAGAGCGCCATCATCCCGGGACTTGCCCCCATGAACCCAAAACAAACGACCCCTTCCAGATTATGGATCGGGACTCTGGCGAGTTCCTGATTTTCAACGGATACAACGATACTTTCCCCGTCCCGCGAAAGATAGGACTTGGGATTTGTCACATACAAAACATTACGTAGTTTTCGCATAATTACCTCAAAATAGCAGATTCAAGGTATGAATCCACAGCATGTTTTTTTGATGACAACTGAGGCAGGCATATATCCACGAGAGAACAATTATCACAGTGTTTCTGATAAACAGCCGGAGGGGTGATTCCCTCTTCAAACAGGTGATACATTTCAGCAACAAGAGATGTCACACGCTTACGGAGATCATCATCAAATTTAACCTCAAACCGACGCCGTGTTTTTCCATAATACAGGAACCCATGCTGAATTGCTGTCTCAAACATCTCTTCAAGACACATTGCCTGACAACAGAGTTGTACTTCATCACTTCCAAATGAATTCTTTTTTCCCGACTTGTACTCAACAGGAATCACATTCCAGAACCCGCTGAATTTTTCAAGTTCCACTCCTGTATTATTACGTTGAAATTCAACAACATCCGCAACACCATATACCTTAAGGGAATGAGACACTAAAGGCATGGCGTGAGTAATGATAATATCTCCCCGGCATTCAGTAAGATGAGGATTGTCAGCATTTTTATGCATCAAACGTCCTGAAAATGTCAGGGAATTCTCATTCCACTGTTGTTCGATATGAATGAGCGCCCACCGTCTCTTACAAAAAGCAAAGTGAAGAATGCCGCTCAACAGCAGATAATCTTCACTATCTCTCTCTTCAAAGTTTTTCAATACACGTAACTCCAGCGGGAAGTTGTGCACAATCGGATTTCACCGCATAATCTGCAAATGATCGTGCAGGTCCATCAACAGTTTTCTTTACAGAAATTCTATCAAACAAGAGATGCGATGGTGAACATCCAAAGATGGAATCGTGCTTGAACACAAACAACTTGCGGGTCGCCATCTTGCCCCTTGCTGCAGAATGATCATCCTCAAATAAATTTATGAGAGCATCCCACAGCAGATTCAAATCCTCCTCATCAAAGCCAGTTCCATCATATCCGCCCCCCTCCTTCTTCTGGGCAAGATTCGCCGAAATATATCCCTCGACGCGATACAATGCATAGGGAACAATATGCTTCTTTCCCATTGTCCGCTCCTTCAGTTCGTCTTCCTTTTTTGTCACTGCACAACGGGTGATAGACAACTCACGTGCAGCAATTGGGTCGATACTGCGTGCAAAATTCAGCTGCACTGGTCCGCGAACCTGACCGCAGACAGCATCACCTGTTGACATAACTGCGCCAAATGTGCGAATATCATAATAATTCTCACACATGAATGCACGCGCTTTGACAACATCCTCTTTAGGCTGCTTTTTGTTCTTTTTGTTTTCTGTGTTCTCTTTGACCATCTCAATATTACACTCTTTATAGGCCCACTCATGCTCATCATTGAGAACAGCACCATCACGAACATAAATCTTAAACCCGGGCGCATTCTGCTTCACCAAAGAAACATAATTGCGGATTTTTCGCTTGATGCATACATCCGTAACCAGACCAAAACCGGTTTCCGGATCAACACGCGGCATGTTTCCCGCATCCGGATCGCCATTCGGATTACCGTTTTCAACATCAAACAACATTACAAATTCATAGCGGTTTTCAATTGCCATAACTTAAGCCTCCAGTTTCAATTTTTCTTTATCTTCTTTCTTCATGTAGTAATACTCACGCTGATGATAATACCCGAGAATAAATAATCCCTGCTCCTCAAGATTCAAAGTAGCGGGGAATTCATTGTCCAGATTCCAAAGTAGTTTGGAAATATCAGCATCATAATACTTCGATGCATAACCATCCTTCTCTGAATCAACTTTTGCAATATGATGTTGCGCCAGATTCAGCAAACTTGGAAAAACCAGTTTTGGATTCGTGGATGCCGATGCAAAATACCTCGACCGAATAGTCGAATCATTATTGGCCTCATACTGTAACTTTTCAAGTACAGCAAAAAGCCTGCCAATAGTATAGGCCTTGTTTGTGGATTTCAGATTTAAACTCATTGTAACATCATCTCTCTTAAAATTTCGGCAGAGAACTGCCTTGATATATCCAACACGGACAAAATCGATTCCATCAGTTTCTGACGACTCAGTCTTCTCTCCCTTCTTTTTTCCCTGCATCTCCTTTTTAGCAGAGGCGGCCTTTTTCGGCACCATCCCTGCCTCAGAACGGATACGCATAAGCATAGTCATATAAAGTGAGATCGGGTAAGGGGCACCGGTAAGAATGGCATTATACAAACTCTGCTCCAATGAATTCGGACATTTCTCCCACCATTCCGTTACAGCAGATGGAACTGTTCTCCGAAGGATCTCGGTAATGCTCACAGATCTCACCTCACCATACCTGTTTTTAAGACCAAGGGCATCCTGATGACTGGTCATATTCCTCATAAACTTCTCAAACGTTGATGTATACCAGAATCTTACCGACACCCGAGCAGCATTTGGAGACATACCTAGAACATACGTCTCAACAGAAGGATCGGCTATATCACAAAAGCTCTTGCCTGCACGGATCGCCTTCATGATATTTTCAATTTTTTCAGTCATCCGGGGGTCCCGTTTTTCCATCTTATTGGAAGGGAAGAACTGTGCCAGAATGCTCTGCTCGGTCCCGGTTTTCGTTGCCCAAAATACTACCCTTGTTTCACCGATCTTTGAATGCATATCTGGACTATCAAGCAAGTGTTGAAGAACTGTTATGTACTTAAACGCCGCATTTTTCGAAACTGGCGCATTATAACTCTGCTCTTTTCCGTATGATGTAAATGAATCCGGTTTAAAACTCACAAGAGAACAGCCAGTCCCCTTCCCGCCGCTGATCGTTACGGAATTATGTGTCTTGGCAATAGGGACATTAGGCTCTCCGGTAACAAGACACTGTTCGCAAAGCTCATCTGGTGATGGTTGCTGCCGGAATTTCTCCCAGATGGTTTTTGTAGCCGGTCGATCGTGTATATCGTTTTGATCACCATCGAGCTGAAAAATAAGATTTTTCCCCGTATACATATCCTTTGGAAATGCATTGCCCGGACGGGAAACCTGCTTTTCCAAAAACAATAGAAATGCCCGGAGTCCCTCATCCGAAGAATCCCCGATCAGCTCACGGTGATAAGCTAAAGAAGCCCGGATCCAATCCTGCCTTGGTATGAACTCGATCTGTTTTGTTGTCTTATCGGTCTCGACCTCATACCCAAGCAGATACTTTGGCGTATCGCAAAGGAAGTAAGGTCTGATCGAAGACCGTTTTTCATGTTCCGGAACTGTATGCTTTTCAGTCTTTTTATTCTCATTTCCAAGTTCAACGCATCCTACGACAGAGCCGTCAGGAGATAGAGTGATACGGTACGAGCACTCAACAGCTGAATAGTTTGATAGAGGTATTTCCACATTCTTATCGGCGGCCAGCACATCATATAACTCGCACAAAGCCTGAAGGATCATACATTTACCTCAGCATGCAACACGGTTGGGATCTGAACGATACCCTCATGCATCTGTGCCCGGAAAAACCGCGGCTCCTTATCTTTCTTGAAATCGATATCATATAACATCCAGCCTAGATCCCTACTCTCTGGAATAGGAGTGAATATGGATGTATCTTCCACCAACTCAAAATTTACAGGAAACTCACGGCATCCAAAATACGGTTTATGATAACACTGTCCCCTCCGTGCGCGTCTGAGGAAAATATTATAATGCTTTTCTGCTGTATCGTCAGCTCCCGCATTTTCTGTCATAAGAAAATGTGCCTGGATTAAATACTCAACATCTTTAAGATAGAGCGTGGCCCTCTGCTGACGCTTCTCCTGAGGGTCGAGATAGAGCGGAGCCGCTGATCCGGAATTGGAAACAGATTTCATACATGACTTTACGTCAGTAAAGGAAACAACATCGCTCACTTCATTTCTGCGAATATTGGAATAAGCAATTGGTTTGATCACCCAGATCGTATCGATAACCCACCTGATAGCGGGTTTCCAGTGAATAGCTTCCAGAATCCCGCGAGCTGCAGATGGGGTGATAACATCATATGTTACCCGCTCGGCCTTCATTTCAGGCCGGGTAAAGCATGCAGAATCGCCCCATACTCGTAAGGTAATACCATACATTTAGAGACACCTATCCCCACAATTTAACTGCAAACGAAAGTAAAGCACACATAATGTGAGGAATAATTCTTATGTGAACCTGAGAGGTAATAAGATATTGTATTTTTACTCAGTAGATATACCCCTCTCTCTCCTCAGTCGGCAGAGGAACAATAAGACCAAGATTTTCATCATAGCTTTTCACATCTAAAAGCACAACAATACTATCACTATAGAATTTCAGCATCCCGCCAGCATCAAATTTTTCCAAAATATATTTTCTGACGTTAACGCAGTAAGGAGTGATTTTTCTTTGAACCTCGCCAAGTCTCATCTCATCCAGCGATGATAACAATTTTTTACACTCGTCATCAAGGGGGATCACAACAGCACAACCGTCATCTGAAATAAGTTTAAAATCCTCAGATATGTCCCGGAAAGGATAAGATGGATTTGATGAGCTCAGGGCATCCATGCATTTGTCAATAATATGATGTTCATCCAAATCCGCTTTTTTGTTATAGAATAATTCCCGGAAATACGCATCTGAATTTTCTTTAGATAGGAAATCAGACGTATATCTCTCTGCAAGTTGTGCTGTTTGACGGAGATACTTGGGAAGATTGTATACATCTTTTGGTTGAAACACATACACCGTCCCAACTGCCTGTTTTCCCTCTCGATTGCATCTCCCAGCCGCCTGAATAATTGAATCGACTCCCGCGAGTGAGCGGAAAACGACTGGAAAATCAATATCAACACCTGCTTCGATCAACTGAGTAGATACAACATGACACGGCAATCCCATAAACAGCCGGCCTTTGATCGTTGCAATAACTTTTCGACGGTGTGCGGGATACATATTTGTACTGAGATGATAACAACTGTCAGGACTGATATTTTGCAGCAGAGAGTACAAATCAGATGCATGCTTTTTGGTATTTACAATACAGAGAGCCTGCTTTTCTTGGAGAAGAAGGGATGAGATCTCTTCATTTGTCTTATTGCCAAGATACAGCGATTCAGTCCGTTTCATCTCCTGTGCCATTTTTGCATATGTTTCTTTTGGGATGATTTCATACTGACTTTTGGATGGGATAAGCCCATTCTCTACGAAATTAGGCTGTGTTGCAGTACAGAGAACCACAGAACAATTATAGTTCCGTACTAATTCAGATAAAGCATACAAACAAGGGATCAACAGATCGATGGGAAGAGCCTGAACCTCATCAAGAACAATAACACTGTTGGAAATGTTGTGTACCTTTCGTGAGCGGGAAGGATTTGCAGTAAACAATGATTCGAAAAACTGCACATTTGTAGTTAATATCAGCGGGGCATCCCAATTAGTAATGGAATTGGCGAGTTTTTCGTTTTCATCCTCTAAGTCCTTGTCTATATCTGCTTTTGAATGTGGAAGGACAAAGTTTGAATGATGTTCAAGGACGTTCATTTCCCCAAATATTTTTTTATAAACTCCAGCATTTTGTTCAATAATTGAAGTAAAGGGAATCGTGTAGATTACGCGTTCCAGATGATTTTTTTCAGCGTGGTGGAGTGCAAACATTAGGGAGGAGAGGGTTTTCCCTCCGCCAGTTGGAACCGTTAATGTGAACAGACCCTTTCCCTCCTCACTTGCTTCTCTACAATATGCTAAAATATTTTGACGAATATTGTTGAGTTTTCCACATTTATCCTTAGAAAAATTAGCCATGTGATCATCTAATTTCTCTTTCAGATCAGAAATGGAGAGATACTGCAATGATTTTTCTTCCTTACTTGAGGAAATTTTTGGAAATGATTGGGCATTTGTTCTGTCAGCGTCCACTAATGCGGATAATAAGAAATGCGTATACAAAAATAATGCGAATCCAACCTCTTTTTCACTGGAAAAAGAGAGACTGGATATCGCAGAATCGATATTTAAGTCAGGAATTTGCACCTCAGTATGCCAGGCAGAATATAATTCAGGCTTGCAGCTTCCTATTCGTGGAAACAAATCAGACCTGCTGCTGTTTTCATCTCCCATATTTGGAAGACCTGCATGATGTCCTGCGATCACATAAGCCATAAGAGAATAGGCTATTTTTGAAAAAGTGGAATGCTCCTTATCTGCAAGATCGTGAATTGTTTTCGCACCCGCTGTTGAGTGATCCACCCGGATGTTCTCACCGCGAACTCTGCGCTGAAACTCGTCTGAGTATTTGCCTATATCATGGAGTAAGCCGCAGAGTTTTCCGATCTCCGGACACGTAAACTTGGAACAATATTCTGACATTAAGTTTGATGTTTCTGTCAAATGTTCCAATAATGGCTGGAATGGAGCGTGACCATCAATGCTTCTGCCATAATAGGGTTGTTCGCTCTCACTCATATGAAATACATCTCAATTATAGTATGATTAATGTTCGGATAAATAAAGTCAGGCTGATATTAGGCAAAAGAGAACCCTCCCGTAAAATAAGGGGGGAAATGCATATCCTCTGTGTAGTCGGTCGTGCCCCCTGCGGGCACGTGGATTGAAAGAAGCGCTGAGTCACCCACGTAGTTCTTTCCCCACTGGTGACCCACCATAAAAACACATAGAGATCCAACAAAAAGGATACCTCCACTGCGGGCCTTCCCTTGCCGGATCAAGAAAAGAGCTGATACTACTTCATTTTGAAATCAGAAATTTTTTTATTCTTCCACCCCCTATCCCAATTTTTTCATCTGGTTTTCGATTAGGGATGATCGGCTGTGAACATACGGTCAATCCAAAACGGGGATCATGCCCAAACACACTTCATCCGTAAAAATCTTGAAAATGTCACACCTCATCTTTATAATACTCATTCCAGGTTGTACCTTCTGCATTACGCCATAAAATACCGCCTTTATTATTACCGCCCAATACAAAATCAGCAGCAGTATTTGGGCTTTTAAATTCTCTGTCCTCAGCAAGATAGGCAGTGCCATTCTTTTTTGTCTTAATGACTCCTTCCTCTTTCAACTCTTTTCTTCGATTTTTACCGCCATTGGAGTATGGTTCAAAAGAGAGATTAACTTCTGAACCCGCAAGCACGCGAAATGTACCGCAGAGTTTCTTCCCTCGGGCAGTAATCCCGTCCTTTGAAAGATAAAATATAGGATCCTCCTTCTTTGGCTTTACCACGGGTTTTGGCGGAGCCCAGGGGTCATATAATTCCTGGGTATTATCAGATTTTATAATAACAACTCGTTCTCCGCTGAAAATTTTAAACCACTGTTCACCCTGATTTTGGGTCACCACAATCTGATTCGGTTTGAGTGAAACAGCTTTGTCGCCATTATTCAAATGAACGATAACATCTCCCTGCTTGAGAATACCAATACTCTCTCCTCGATTCCGTGTAACAATTTGCTGATCATAACCAACTCTTTTTACACGATAATCACGATCACGTTCCCAGTCCGGATATTCCTGCTTAAAGAAATATGACGGCGTATCAGGAAACTGCTTTCTTGTTATTGATAAATGCCGATTCAAATCCCGCATGAGTATTGTATCTGACCTGTTTTCTTTGATTTCACCATCCCACTCATCTCCGACAAATCCAAACCTGTCTGTTTGAATTGTCCATTCGCCGTCTCTATTGCTCCTTCTGGGATAATCTGAATTATCAGTGGTTAGAATCGGTTCCAGAGGTTTTCTCCAGGCACGACAAAAAACCTTGAATTTCTCGTTAATAAAGACAAACTCAAAGAAACAATGCTCGATTACGGATTGATAATCTAAAAGCTCACATGTTCTTCCATCAACGTAACTAGATTCTCTATACCATCCCATACCTATTCACCAGATAGTAAATAATTGGATATTTACTGGCTTAGCAGTATCTATGGTGAATATGGATACTCTGCATCTGACCATTCTGCGATACAATGGCCGGGCACAATACTAACCTGTGCCCCAGTAAATAAGATATCTCCACCGCGGGCCGCTCCGCGCCGACTCGCAAGTCTAGCGACTTGCTCGGCTGAGGCCGCCCCTTCGGGTCAGCCCGCAGTCACTCCCCCGCACCCCGAAATCAGAAAAAGAATAACAAACAAAAAGAAAAACCCGCGGGCGGGTTTTTCCCCAGCATTTTTCCAGAGAGGGTGCGATTCCTGCGTAGGCGAAGCCCAAATGGGCAAAGCCCATTTGAGGCGGCACGCAAATCTTCGATTTGCACGCATCAGCCGGAGCAGAGCACCCGAACGCAAGGAAAATGCGATTCGCGAGGATTCGCGGAGATTCGCGGTTAAATAAAATCAGGTTTCCACACCCAACATACTCCTTCCCGAATCTCACCCCTCCGTCTTCTTTCCCTCCACTCGCACGTTTTCTTCAAAAACTTGCTCAAGCTTTGACCGCCCCTTCGGGGCAGCCCGCCTCCGCTAAGGTCGTCCGCTTTCAGCGTTCAACCCGGTCGCAAATCAAAGATTTGGTCGCAAGTCCTCGCTCCGCTCAGACTTGCTCCGCTGAGGCCGCCCCTTCGGGGCAGCCCGCCCCCCCAAAAAAAACAGATAATTCTTACAGCATCCTCTTCAAAAACTGCCCCGTATAACTCTTCTTCACCTTCGCCACCTCCTCCGGCGTCCCCTTCGCAATGATCTCGCCGCCCGCATTCCCGCCCTCCGGACCCAGATCGATCAGATAATCCGCCGACTTGATCACATCCAGATTATGCTCGATCACAACAACCGAGTTCCCCTTCCCGACCAGACTGTCCAGAACCCCGATAAGCTTCTTCACATCATGGAAATGGAGACCCGTCGTCGGCTCATCCAGGAGATACACGGTCTTCCCCGTCGCCCGCTTCGCAAGCTCCCTCGTCAGTTTGATACGCTGGGCCTCGCCTCCCGACAACGTCGTCGAACTCTGCCCGAGCTTGATATACCCGAGACCCACATCCGCAAGCGTCTGCAGCTTCGTACTGATCGCCGGCACGTTCTCGAACAACTCGAGCGCCTCGTCCACGCTCATACCCAGAACATCCGCGATCGACTTCCCCTTATACTTCACCTCCAGCGTCTCCTCATTATAACGCGCTCCCTTACACTCCTCGCACTCCACATACACATCAGGCAGGAAGTTCATCTCGATCTTCATCACCCCGTCCCCCGAACACGCCTCGCAGCGGCCGCCTTTGATATTGAACGAAAAACGACCCGGCCCGTACCCGCGCACCTTCGCCTCCTTCGTCTCCGCAAACAGCTTCCTGATCTCATCGAACACCTTCGTATAAGTCGCCGGATTCGACCGCGGCGTCCTTCCGATCGGCGACTGATCGATCACGATCACCTTGTCGATCTCCGACTCAAAGATCAGCTCACGATAGGCGCCCGGCGTCACCTTCGATTTATACAGCTCCTTCATCAGCGCCTGATACAGCGTATCGTAGATCAGCGTCGACTTTCCAGAACCCGAAACGCCCGTGATCACCGTCAGCGTCCCAAGCGGGATCGCCGCATCGATATCTTTCAGATTGTTCTCCGTGCAGCCGTTGATCCGCATAAACTTCTTCGCCGGCCGCCTCTTCTCCGGAACAGGGATCGAAAGTTCGCCCGAAAGATACTTGCCTGTCAGAGACTCCGGGAACGTTTCGATCATGTCCGGCGTTCCTTCGGCCACAACACGTCCGCCGTGGACGCCTGCTCCCGGGCCGATATCCACCACGTAGTCGGCCGCCCGGATCGTGTCCTCGTCGTGTTCGACCACGAGGAGCGTGTTCCCGAGATCCCGAAGCTTCTGCAGGGTCTGGATAAGCTTCTGATTGTCCCGCTGGTGAAGGCCGATCGACGGCTCATCCAGGATATACAAGACCCCCATCAGGTTCGACCCGATCTGGGTCGCGAGGCGGATACGCTGGGCCTCGCCGCCGGAGAGACTCCCGGCACTCCGGGAAAGCGTCAGATAGCCGAGACCCACCGACCGCAGGAAGTTCAGCCTTGATCTGATCTCCCGAAGGATCAGCTTCGCGATCTCCTCCTCCTTTGGCGAGAGAGGCAGCGACTCGAAGAACGCATAGGCCGCATCGATCGACATATCCGAAACATCAGCGATCGACATCCCGCCGACTTTCACCGCGAGTACATGCTCCTTTAACCGTTTGCCGTGACAGGTCGGACACGGCAGGATCCGCATGAACTTCTCCAGCTCTTCTTTGCGGTACTCGGACTTTGTCTCCTTATACAGCCGTTCGGTCTGGGGAAGCAGCCCTTCCCAGCTCCCATGATAGGCCCACTCGGCATTCTTCGAGGTGTGGCTGAACTTCATGTTCTCGTTCACGCCGTTCATCAGCCCGTCATACTGCTCCTTCGTCAGCTCGTTCACCGGCGTCATCAGGGTGAAGCCAAGATGCTTTGCGACGGCGTCCAGATACTGGACACGGTACCCGTCGAGGAAGTTTTTGTACACCGCGACGGCGCCGTCAGCGAGCGAGAGGGTCTTGTCAGGGATGATCAGATCCGGATCGAAGACCATCTGGAACCCGAGCCCGTTGCAGGTCGGGCATGCCCCGAACGGACTGTTGAACGAGAACATTCTCGGCTGGAGCTCCTCGAACGAGAGACCGCAGACAGGGCATGCCATCCGTGCCGAGTAGACGGAGTCCTTCCCGCCGGCGTTTGCATACACGAGTCCGTCCTCCGCATGCTTCAGCGCAGTTTCGATCGCATCGGTCAGCCGGCTCCGGTCGGTCGTATCGACCCGGTCGACGACGATCTCGATGTTGTGCATGATGTATCTGCCGAGTTTGATCTCGTCGTCTGTTCTGAGGATCTCTCCGTCGACCCGCACTCTCGCAAATCCGTCTGCATGCAGATCGCGAAACAGCTGTTCATAGGTCCCTTTCTTCTTGCGGACGATCGGGGCGAGGATCGTGACCATCGTCTCAGGATACTCGCTCTGGATCGAGTCGGCGATCTGTCCGGGAGTCCTCGACTCGATCTTTACGTGATGGATCGGACAGTAGGGGATCCCGACCCTGGCATACAAAAGCCGCAGGTAATCATAAATCTCCGTCACCGTCCCGACGGTGGAGCGCGGATTTTTTGAGGTGGTCTTCTGTTCGATCGATATTGCGGGGGAGAGACCTTCGATGGAATCGACATCAGGTTTGCTCATCAGTCCGAGGAACTGGCGGGCGTAGGCGGAGAGCGACTCGACATATCTGCGGTGACCTTCCGCATAGATCGTATCAAAAGCGAGAGTGGATTTTCCCGAGCCCGAAACCCCGGTCACGACGATGAGTTTGTCACGCGGGAGTTCTATATTGATATTTTGAAGGTTGTGCTGTCTTGCGCCCTTCACTATCAGGTTTTTCATGCGGATACATGTTTGCGGCAGGGGATTATTATGTTTTAGAATAAGGGAGTCATCGGGTGCCTGAACGCGGGTCAGGCTCCATGACGATCTGTTCTGCAAGGCCGAGGGACGCGACCTCCATGAGCTCTTCATAGTCCATAGTCGTCTCCACGCATCCGTCGGTTTTTGTCATGACGCCGATCGTTGTCATGGAGATCTTGCGGCCCATCTGGAGACCTTCCTTGACCTCCATCATGCAGCCGACGCCGATCATCGCCTTGGGCTGATACTTTTTCACCATCCGCTTGATAAACGTCGAGCCGGGGATGATGAAGGTCTTGTATCCGGCCGCATTCAGCGCGGGAATGGCGCGTCCAAGTCCGCAGCGGCCGCAGGAGACGCATTTCAGCCCGTCAGGGGTGAGATGGGCCGGGCAGTCGCGCGAACGCAGACACTGAGGAAAGAAGATCACCCGTTTTTCCACCGGGGTCTTCGCGAAGTTTGAGAAGTTCATCTCATTGTCGATTCTGATCAGAAACTCCATCAGCTCTTTTCCGTCGACACCGAGAAGGAGACAGACGATCTTGACCGTTCCTTCCATGATCGTAAAAAACGGCCTGAGAAGCCGCGGGAAGTACATCTGTTTTTTATGGATCGAGATGACGATCAAAATAGCCATCAGGATGGAAAAGACCATCCAGAATACGATGAAAACAAGAAGAAGCTGACCGAGTATCAGGGCAAGATTGTTCCAGACAGGGCTGTCAAAAAATGCAAGGGTGAGGGTCGCCGCCATTTATCTCAGGTCCGTAAAATCGTAAGGAGGATAGAGGACCCCTTTTTCGGTGATGATCGCGGTGACCAGATCCAGAGGCGTTGCGTCGAAGGCGTAGTTGATGACCGGAACGTTTTCGGGGACGGTCGTTCTCCCGAAAAAGCCGGAGACTTCGTCTCTTCCCCGCTGTTCGATCGTTATGTCGGCTTCGGATGCTCCGGCGTCGAAGGTCGGGGTTGGCGCAGCAACGTAGAACGGGATGCCGTGATGTTTTGCGCAGACGGCATGCATGTAGGTCCCGATCTTGTTGAAGACGGCGTCTTTGGTGATCCGGTCGGCTCCGACTATGACGGCGTCGATCTTTCCCTGACGCATGAGAAATGCGGCTTCTGAGTCGACGATGGTCGTCACGGAGATTTCATCCCTCGCAAGTTCCCAGGCGGTGAGCCGGGAGCCCTGAAGAAGCGGCCGGGTCTCGCAGGAGATAACGGAGATCTTCTTGCCCATCTTTTTGGCGGAGCGGATGACCCCGAGAGCCGTACCCCAGGAGGAGCAGGCAAGAGCCCCGGCATTGCAGTGGGTAAGAACGGTCCCGATCTGCGGAAGAAGCGAAGCGCCGTTGTGTCCGAGGAACATGCAGGCTTTGGTGTCGTTTTCGGCGATGTTTTTCGCGGCGAAAAGCGCCATGATCCGCGCCATCTCCGGCGGGAGGTTTTCCATACTGCGGAGGACCTTGTCCACGCCCCATGCGAGGTTCACGGCAGTCGGCCGCGTGCTTTTCAGAAGCGCCGCATCAGACGCGATTGTCTCGTCGAACTCGACGTCCGAGACGCAGCGTGTCGCCGAGAGAGCGACCCCGAATGCGCCGGCAACGCCGAGAGCCGGAGCCCCCCGGACTTCGAGCCGGCGTATCGCGTCAGCAAGCCGGGAGACTTCGGTGATCTCGATGACCTTATACTCGGTCGGCAGCAGCGTCTGGTCGATGAGCATCACGGAACTGTTTTCATCGTTCCACCAGATGGTCTTCTCCTCGGTCACTGTTCGCTCCTGATGACATCGATGGAGGCTTTCATCGCGGCGGCGCCGGCGGACATCACGCAGTCGGGAATATCCTTCGGCGCAAGGGCGGCGCCGGCGATGTAGATCCCCGGCCTCATCGTCCCCGACGGATCGAGTTTCATATCGGCTGAACTCAGGAACTGGTGTTCATCGAGGCCGAGCCCGAGCGACTTCGCGAGTCTGACCGTTTCCGGTTCGGGGATCATGCCGACCGAGAGGATCACGAGGTCGGCTTCAAGATTGAGGAACTCGCGGGTCTCGGTGTTTTCCACCGGGAGAACGAGCCTTCCTTTTCCGTTGTCCTGCACATCGCCCGGCAGACCGCGGATGATCTTGACGCCGGCGTTTATCGCACGTTCATAATACTCCTCGTAGCCTTTTCCGTAGGCGCGGATATCCGAGTAGAGGATCGAGACCTCGCAGTCCGGATAATGCTCTTTGATGAGCATGGCATTTTTCAGGGCGTACATGCAGCAGACGCAGGAACAGATGTTTCGTTTGACGGTCAGATCACGCGATCCGACGCACTGCACAAAGACGATGCTTTTGGGCGTTTCGCCGTTTGAGAGCCGGCGAAGGTTTCCGGCAGTGGGCCCGCCGGCGTTGATCATCCGTTCGAACTCGAGGCTTGTGATGACGTCAGGGTAGCGAAGATAGCCGAACTGGGATTTTTTCTGCGGGTCGAAGAGTGTATAGCCGGTCGCGATGACGACGGCGGAGGCGCTGATCTCGAGGGTCTCGACACGGTCTTCGGTGACTTTGAGGACAGCGTCTTTTCCGCAGACCCCGTAGCAGAGTCCGCATTCGATGCAGTGAAGATTGTCTTTGACGACGATGTTGGGGATGGACTGGGCGTGGGGTTTGTAGATGGCTTTTCGAACCCCGATCCCTGCATCGAATTTGTTGTAGACCTCGATCGGGCAGATGAGCACGCAGTCTCCGCAGCCTGTGCACTCCTTTTCGTTGATGTATCGGGGGTATTGGGTGACGGTGACGGTGAAATTTCCGACCTCACCTTCGATCTTTTCAACTTCGGCGAGGGTGAGGATGGTAATATTCGGGTGGCGGGAGATCTCGGCCATTTTGGGCGAAAGGATGCACATCGAACAGTCGTTGGTCGGGAAGGTTTTGTCGAGCATGGCCATGTGGCCGCCGATGGAGGGTTCGCGCTCGATCAGATAGACATGGATGTTGTGATTGGCGATGTCCATGGCGCTTTGGATGCCGGCGACGCCTCCGCCAATGACAACAACGTTATTCATGGAGATACCTCTGCCCAAGGGAGACGTAGGTGGCGGCGTTTTTGAGGTTGCCGGCCGCCTCTTCGGGGGTGAGTTCGCGAACGACTTTGCCGGGAACGCCGATGACGAGGGAGTTTGGCGGGATCTCTTTTCGTTCAGCGACGAGCGCCCCGGCTGCTATAAGGGATCCTTTGCCGATCTTTGCGCCGTTCAAGACGATGGCCCCCATCCCTATGAGGGCGTTGTCTTCGATGACTGCCCCGTGGATGATCGCTCCGTGACCGATGGAGACGTTTTCGCCGATCGAAACAGGGTGGCCGTGACTTTCATGAATGACGGCATTGTCCTGGACATTGGAGCCGCTGCCGATTGATATTTTTTCCATGTCGGCGCGAAGGACCGCCCCGAAAAGGATGGTGACGTTATCGCCGAGCGTTACGTCGCCTTTGAGGGTCGCATTGGGCGCGACATAGGTGTTTTTTCCGATAGAACCGCCGAAGTCCATAATGGATATATAATTGCATGCGGGAAGTTATGAGTATTTTGGAAAGGGATGGATCGGGGCTGAGCGGATGGAGGAGGAGAAATGTGTCCGCCAAGCTTCGGCCGGTCTGCAAGGCTATTGATTTGTTCTCCGAACCGCGCAAATCAAAGCCCTGGTCGCAAGTCTAGCGACTTGGTCGCAAACTTTCAGTTTGCTTGGCTGAGGTCGTCGACTTCGCTTCATTCAGCCTTGGTCGCAAATCAAAGATTTGCTCAGCTAAGATCGCCGGCCGAGCCGTCGATCCGCCCCCCCCCAACTCCTTATTTACCCATCAGCACCAAATGTATTACAGCAATGTACCTCAAGATACACAATATCCCCGGACAGGGAAGCATCCTCGCCGCATGCGACGCCGACCTCCTCGGAAAAACATTAACCAGTCCCTTATGCGATGTCGAGATAGACCCCTCCTTCTACGGCGACACAACAGCCACCGAAGAGGAACTTCTGGCAGCGCTCGCTGACGTCTGCAGCGCCAATCTCATGGGAAAACGCGTCTGCGATATCGCGATCAAAGCAGGCCTCCTCGAACTGGAATCCTGCCTGCTGATCGACGGCGTTCCCCACGCCCAGATCTACGGAGTATAATGAGTCTCACACAAGGCTTCTGTCCCAAATGCGGGGCGCCGTCTGAAAACGGTGAACTCTGCGGAAAATGCCGGGTCAAAGACGCCGTCTGGGTCGAGATCGCCGATCGTGCCGAGTGTATCGTCTGTCCCACCTGCGGCTCGATAAAAACCGCCGGCATCTGGTCCGACGTTGCCGTCGATAAAGAAGAACTCGCGCAAAACCTCGCAAACAGCGCCATCAGCTTCCACAAAGACGTCGACGAGATCCAAAAAGAGATCAGCATCATAGACACCAGCAGCAACCGGTCTCTTGCAACGATCCATGTCATCGGCAACCTCTACGGCATCCCGCTCGAAGAGACCAAAAAAGTCAAACTCGTCTGGGCCCGCGAACAGTGCGACCGGTGCTGCCGGATCGCCGGAAGCTACTACGAAGGGGTCATCCAGGTCAGAGCTTCGGGAAGAAAACCCACCCTCTTCGAACTCCGCCGTGCGGCCGAGATCGCCTACCAGGTCGAAGACCAGCTCCAGACCGCAGGCGACAGGCTCTCCTTCGTATCCAGCATCGACGAGACCAAAGACGGCATCGATATCGTCTTCAGCTCGCAGACGATCGGCGCCTCCATCTCCCACGACATCTGCGGAGCGCTCGGCGGCTCGTTCACCACCCACCCCAAACTCGTCGGACAAAAGGCCGGCATCAATATCTACCGTGTCACCTACTCGCTTAGGCTCCCGAGATTTGCCCGCGGCGACATCATCAGACACGGAAGAGAATACTTCCAGATCCTGCGCCAGTCAAAAGACATGCTGTTTGTCCTTGACCTCGCCACCGGCCAGTCCCGCGCATTCAGAGAGGATGAGAGCGACCCCCTTCTCGGCAACATCCATGAAACCGAGACCGGCGTCGTCATCTACAAAGATGCCGGGGTGCTCGGATTCCTCGATCCAAAAACCGGCACGACCGAAGAGATAGCAGAGCGTTCCTGGCTCGATACAAGAGAAGGAGACACGATCCTGTTCGTGCGGGACGGCGAAACGCTGGTTCTGGCGGGAAGAGATGAGGATCAGGAAGATTTCGAAGCGATCGCTGGCGAACTCAGCGAGTGAACCCTGGGTCGATCCGACCCGCCGCGTCTACTGCGAAGGAGCGTATGCCTTCGTTCCGGTGAAGGAAGGCTGGCCCGCCGACGGCGAGATCCCAAATCGCCGCCCGTATGACGGCCCCGGCTATCAGCGGATGGGCGACACGCTGCTGCTGCACGGCGCTGCTCCAACAGAGGAGCAGCTCGCAGCGCTCATCGCCTGGGAAGATCCCTCCTGCGTGCTGCACGCCGCAGCGCACGAAGGAGTCATGCGGAAGCCGAAGACCGCTGTCCTCTACGGAGAACCCCATGAGGTCACGTTCCGTGAAGCCGGGATCATCTACACCCTCGACCCTTCGCAGGTGATGTTTTCGCAAGGCAACCGCGAAGAAAAACTCCGATTACGTTCTCTCATAAAACCCGGCGAACGGATCGCCGACATGTTTGCCGGCATCGGGTATTTTACCCTCTCGGCGGCGCTTTCCGGTGGGAATATCCATGCAGCGGAGATCAATCCGGTCTCTTTTGCCTATCTGCTGAAAAATATCGAAGCGAACGGCCTCGAAGAAAAGATCACTCCTGAGCTCGGCGACTGCCGCGAAAAACTCACCGGGGTATACGACCGTATCCTGATGGGCCACTTCGACGCGCCGGAGTTTTTGAAACATGCGCTCGAACACGCGGAGACTGGAACTGTTTTACATATCCACGGGGTCGGGGACCGGAAAAACGCTATTGAAGGGAGCCTTGAAGGAGCAGGTTATAGGTATATCATCAGCGAACATAAAGTAAAGAAGTATGCGGGTCGCCTCTGGCACTCGGTCTGGGATGTGAAACTGCTATGAAAAAACTAACCGATATCCATATCGTTCTGGGAGTCTGCGGCAGTATCGCCGCCGTTGAGACGATCAAACTCGCTCACGAGCTCAGACGCCGCGGCGCGAAAGTGACCGGCATCATCAGCCCCGCGGGGTGCGGGATCATTCATCCCGATGCGCTGACCTATGCGTGCCAGAACCCGGCGCTCACTCTGATCACCGGCATGGTCGAGCATGTCAAATACTGCGGGGAAGGCGGCGAGGCGGATCTTCTTCTTATCGCGCCGGCGACGGCAAACACTGTGGGAAAGATCGCCTGCGGGATCGACGACACCATCATCACGACCTTTGCGACCACCGCGATCGGCCGCGGGATGCCGGTCGTCGTTGTTCCGGCGATGCATGAATCGATGTACCGCCACCCGGCAGTCAGGAAAAATCTGGAGACGCTGAAGGAACTCGGGATCGATGTCGTTCCTCCGCGAATGGAAGAGGAGAAGGCGAAGATCGCGGGCATAGATGAGATCTGCCTGCATGTCGAGCGGGCCGTTTCGCCCGGGACGCTTGCAGGAAAACGCGTTCTCATCTCCGGCGGGTCATGCCGCGAGGAGCTGGATGACGTCCGCATTCTGACGACGAGATCCGGCGGGACGATGGCAAAAGAGCTCGCGCTTGAAGCGTTCCGACTCGGCGCCGAGGTGACCCTTGTCATGAATCCGATGCACGGCATCGTGCCTTGCGTGAAAAATATCCCGGTGATCACCGCGGCCGATATGCACGCCGCGGTCCTTCGCGAAGCTGATGGCGCGGATTATTATCTTTCGGCCGCCGCGATCTCCGATTTTTCTCCGAAAAGAGTGGACGGCAAGATCAAAAGCGGATCTGCCGCGTCAGTCACGCTTGAACCTCTTGAAAAACTGATCACGAAGATCTCCGGCAGAGGAGTGAGGATCGTCGGATTCAAACTCGGCGAGGACGCGGAGAAGGAGGGAGTGCGGCTTCTTGACCTTCCTGATGTCGTCCTTGTTCTTGCAAACAGACCGGAGACGATGGGCTCTCCTTTCGGCGAATACATCTTCCTCCAAAAAGATCACAAAGAAACGGTTACGGGAACAAAAGACGAGATCGCAGGGAAAGTATGGGACGTTCTTGTGTAACATTTGCTCCTGGTCATATCTCAGGATACTTTAAGCGGATCGACGGCGACTCGGTCCAGACGACCGGCAGTCTCGGCGCCGGGATCGTGATCGACAAAGGGGTCACCGTCAGGATGCAGGAAGCGGATAAGATCAATATCAAAATCGGCGACGGGACCGCGGACGACTGGCTGATCCGCGAGGTGCTCACCTCGTTAGGGGTGAAGGCGGATGTCCGGGTGACGGTCGGCATGCCGATGGGGGCAGGATTCGGGATGAGCGCCGCGGGGCTGCTCGCCGCGTATCATGCGGCAAACTGCGTGTTTTTCCTCGGACTAAGCGCAGAAGAGATCTCCAAAAAGGCCCACGCCGTTGAAGTCGCGTTTGGAACCGGCCTTGGCGACGCGGCGGCGGCATCCGGCGGCGGCCTTGTCGTCAGAACGCGCCCGGGGATCGCGGGCGTGAAGCTTCGGCTCTATCCAAAAGACGAACTCTGGGCGGTCACGTTTGGCAGTATCTCCACGCATGATGTCATCACCTCGGAGGAAAAAATGCACCAGGTCGCCGCGGCGTTTCCCGGGAAGGAGCCCGCAACGCTTGCGGAGTTCATGGAGAACTCCGCCTCGTTCACGGAAAAGAGCGGACTTCTGCCGCCAAATCTTCTGCCGGTGCTTGCCGCCTGCAAAGAAGCAGGCGTTCCCGCATCCATGACGATGCTTGGAAACGGCGTCTTTGCCGTCGGTCCCGCGGCTGAAAAAATTCTGCAAAAGTTCGGCGAACCGGTCCGTCTGCATGTCAGCAGCTCCGGCCCGGTGATCCTGGAGGAAAACCATGTCTGATATTCCGTCATCCCACCCAAGATACAGATCACTGATCACAAGAGAACAGCTTGCCGCTCACACAAAAACAGGCGTCGTCTCGCTGGAGGGGCTCACCTCCCACGGCCGCGGCGAAGCGTTCGATTATCTGCTCGGTGAAAAAACATCCGCCTCGGCGCTGGAAGCCGAGAAGCTCGCCGCCCGCGTTCTTCTCGCGGCAAAACACCCGGTGCTTTCGATCAATGGAAACACGGCCGCCCTCGCGGCGCAGGAGATCGCGCAGCTGCAGAAGGCAAGCGGCGCCGAGGTCGAGGTGAATCTGTTCCACAGAACAGAGGAGCGGATCGCGCTCGTGACGAACGTTCTTGAAGAAGCAGGCTGCATCGTCTCGAAAGGAGCTGTCGGGCGGTGTGTTCCGCTCCCCCACGGGCGGGGTCTCTGCCGCCCGGAAGGTATCGGTTCGGCCGACGTCGTCCTCGTCCCTCTCGAAGACGGTGACCGGTGCGAAGCCCTCGTCTCGATGGGCAAACTGGTCATCACCATCGATCTGAACCCGATCGACAGAACGTCGAAGACGGCCTCCCTGCCGATCGTCGACGAGGTCACCCGTGCCCTGCCGAACATCGCCTTAGAATGCGAACGGCTGAAGGCCTCGGGCGAGACCATCTCCATGCCCGAGATCGACGCAAAATATTTCCTCAGGCAGGCGATAAAGGATATGCAGGAACATCTTTCCCATGCTCTGGATTGAAAAATACCGCCCGTCCTCGTTTGAAGAGGTGATCGGACAGACAAGTCCGGTAAAACAGTTATCAGCGTATGCCGCACAGGGAAACCTCCCGCATCTGATGGTGATCGGTCGAAGCGGCTGCGGAAAGACCTCGTCGCTTGAGATCTTCTCCCGGCTTTTTTATACCGAAGCGGCTGCGGAAAACACGACCATCCTTCCCGTGAGCGTGATGTTTTCCCAGGGCCACACCTATTTTGCGGAAAACGACCGGTTCGCTCATCTGTATCAGAAAAACAAATCGGTTCTGGCAAACTTCAAGTATGTGGTCAGATGGCATGCCTCCTTGAAACCTCTCTCCGCGCCGTTTCGTCTGATCATCTTCGACGGAGCAGGCGATCTCACGAAGGACGCCCAGGCGGCCCTTCGCCGGATCATGGAGCAGTACAGCCAGACCTGCCGGTTCATCTTCGTGACGAGCTCGCTTGCTTCGATCATCGATCCGATCAGGTCGCGATGCGTTCCGCTCTACTTTCTGCCGATCGGTGAAGCGACGATGCGGGACTATCTGAACAGCGTGCTTGAACAGGAGGGACTTGCGGGTTCCGTCGCAGATGAGACGCTCGATATGCTGATCCTTGGATCAAAGGGCGATCTGCGCAAAGCTCTCATCTGGCTGGAACTGATGGCCCTGCACGGGGCCGGCGATCTTTCCGAGCTGATGACGACCGAGACGGGCGAACTGACTGCCGCCGCGATCCTTGCCGCAGGAAAAGGGGACGCATCGGCCGCCCAGAAGATCTTTGAGAATCTTCAAATCGAATACGGGATGAGTGCGGGGGATCTGCTGCGGCAGATCAGACGGTCGATGATCGGCAATATGACCCCGGATCTCGCACTCCTGTTTTCGAAGACCGATGTCATGCTCGTCGAGGGGAACAACGAGTATCTGCAGATGAACGCGTTCGCCGCCGTTTTGACAGAGCTGCTTTCGCAGCAAAACGGCTGAAGACAGGATGAACAACTTAAATCCTCTCAAAGCACAACCATATAGTATGAAGATCCTCTTCGTTATTGCATCAGACCGCTTCCTGGATATGGGGTATACCGTTCCCAAAAAACTGCTGGAAGAACATGGCATCGAATGCGTGACCGCGTCCACTGTCCGTGGGAACTGTTACGGGATGCAGGGAGAGATCGCCCAGGCTGATCTTACAATAAACGACGTGGATCCGGCAGAGTATGACGGTATCATCATCGACGGCGGTATCGGCTGTCAGGACGAACTCTGGCGCAATGAAAAACTTATCGATATAACCAATAAGATCGGCACGTCCGGCAAAGTCGCAGCCGCGATCTGTCTTGCACCCGTCATTCTCGGAGAAGCGGGACTTCTTGCCGGCAAAAAGACCGCCTGTTTTGAAACGCCGGCAACTGTCCGCGTGCTGACCCTCGATAAAGCCGAGGTCTCTCATGACAACGTCGTAACAGACGGCCGCATCGTGACCGCAAAAACCCCCTTCGACGCTGAAGAGTTCGCACGCGCCATCCTGTCGGTGCTTCTCTGAACCTGGTATGACAAACGACCCTGCAGCATCCGCCAAGAACCTCTCAGTCGGGATGGAACTTTTCAATGCCGGAAAGTATGCCGAGGTCATCTCATTCT
The DNA here is from genome assembly GCF_012062385.1 of Methanocorpusculum sp. GPch4. Classification (NCBI taxonomy): domain Archaea; kingdom Methanobacteriati; phylum Methanobacteriota; class Methanomicrobia; order Methanomicrobiales; family Methanocorpusculaceae; genus Methanocorpusculum; species Methanocorpusculum sp. GPch4. Next base: position 25,302 of record NZ_SIJA01000062.1, read on the forward strand.
CCTCCGGTTCCGGCGACCCGGCTCTTCTTCTTTTAGCCGCCCGCAGTTACACTCAGACAGGCGAATATGCAACCGCCAGACAGATCCTCAGTGATCTGATCCGGATCATGCCCTCCTCCTCGTATCTGCACAGTTATCTTGGACTTGTTCTTGAACATCTGGACAGAAACGCCGCTGCCGAAGAGTATGCGGCCGCACTGATCCTCGACGCGGAAAACAAGACGGCGCTTCGGGGATACGCCGCGCTCCTTCTCGAAAAAGAGGATTTCAGAGGCGCGATCCCCTCGCTTCGTGCGCTGGTCAGACTCGAAAACAACCCTGAGGACATCAGAAGACTGATGCAGACCCTCACCCGTGCGGGTGAACCTGACGAAGCGGCCGCCCTGCATATCCAGAACTTCGGCGAGGATACGTTCAGTCACGAGTACATCGACGCGCTGTATGCGCAGAAATCATATCAGAAGGCGATGAGTCTCTCGCTTCGCGCCTGGAACACGCTCAAAGACACCGTGTATCTCAGACAGAGTCTGGAAGCGCTTTCCGCTCTTGACCCTGCCGGCGCTGAAAGGGCATACCGTTCGGCTCTCGACAGTCTCGAGGAGGCAGGGATCGATGACGAGACCGTTTCGCAGATACGGTTCTCCTATATCCTTCTGGAAAAACTTCTCGGAAACTATGCCTCGGCAAAGTATGAGCTTGGGCAACTGCTCAAAACAACGAACGATCCGGTGTATCGTCTGCTCTCTGCGGAGATCGAGGCGCGTCTCGGGAACGATGACGCGGCAAACGGCATCTACCGTGAGCTGATCCTTGGTCTCTGCAGTGATGAGGATGCGGATGTTTCACTCATCGATCTGGTGATCACGCGGTTCAGCGGATTTCTTCTGGCCTGCCGGACGAAAGAGGAGGTCGCCGGCATCATCAGCATCATCCTTTCGCCGTATCCGGTCCCGGTGTGTCTTGCAAACATCGGCAGAGCGTATGAGGCGGCAGGCTCCCTTTCCCAGGCGCGTGACTGGTTCTACCGGGCATACCGTGCGGATTTCATCAGCGGAGGGATCGCCTATGCAGGTTTTCTCAGACGGAGCAATGATGAGCGTGAGTGTGAGACGACGATCCGCTATATGGTGATGAACGCAGTGAGGATCGCCGACATCGAACGCATCGCGTCAGCGGTGTTCAACGGCGGGGAGGAGATCTGGAAAAACGTCCGGGCGAAGGATCTGGTGATCAAGCGACTCGCACGCGTCACCGGAAAACTCTCTTCGAACGGGCGTGAGATGCTTTCGGCGGGATATCTGTATTCGGCGCTGGATGCGCTGGAGCGGCAGGATCACGAGAGCTGCAAGTGGTTCTGTCTTGCGGGGATCGATGTTCTGCCCTGTTATCCGGCAAAGATCCGGGTGGAGGATTTCATCGAGGTGCTTTCACGCATGAAAGGCAGGGCGCTTGCCGAGCGGCCGGTGATCACCGGATCCGAGGAGGAAGATAAGGAAAAGGAGGAGCAGAGCTCCGATCTTTCGTTTCTGGATCAGCGGGAGACCGCGGTGTTTTTGTTTTTGCAGGAGCACCGTGAGGCGACCGAGATGGATCTTCGTTCGGTTCTTGAGACGCGGCGGGTCGCTGGTATCGTGAATTCGCTGCTCGCGAAGCTGGCGGAGAACGGGATGTCGGTGATCGAAAAACGCGGGGTAGGCGAGCGCGGCGAGGTGTACGGGTATGTCGGACCATAAGGGGATCACGGATCAAAAACAGGAGAGTATCGGGATCATCAACGCGCTTCGCCGGGGAACGGTGCCGCAGAGCGGGCTTTCCCGTCTTGCGGTGGGTCTTTCAGCTGAGGAGCGGGTGATCGGTTCGCAGCTTGCGTATGTTGCCGGCGGACATGCGGACTGTAAGTTCGTTCGCGGGGAGTACGGGTCGGGTAAGACGTTTCTGATCTCGCGGGCGGTGGAGATCGGACAAAGGCAGCGGTTCGTTACTTCGCATGTGGTGATCTCGCCGGAGACGCCGCTGCATAAGCTGCAGGCCGTATATACAGCCATATGCGCCGGACTGACGACGGGGACGGAGGATCATGCGCTGAAGAGTATCATCGATACCTGGATCTACGGGATCGAGGACCGACTGATCAGTACAGGAATCGGGGAGGACGATCCAAAGCTTGTGGAGCTGACGGAAAAGGAGATCGAGTCGGTCCTTGAACGGGTGAGCGGGCTGAGTTCGGGTCTTGCGTCGGCTCTCCGGGCGTATTATCAGGCGTCGAACCGGGGGGATTTTGCATCGGCACAGGCGGCGATCGGCTGGGTGGCGGGCGAGACGACGGTCGGGAGAAGTTTTAAGGCGCAGGCTGGTCTGAAGGGGAGCGTGACGGAGGGTGAAGCCCTGCAGTTTTTGAAAGGGCTGGTGTATGTGATGACGCGTGCAGGTTTTGCCGGTCTTCTGGTGAGTTTTGATGAGGCGGAGACGGCACAGTCGTTTGCCCGGCCGCAGCGGGAGAAGGGGTATATCAATCTCCGGCAGATCGTGGATATGATCGATAAGAACGAGCTGCCGAACTGTTTCTTCCTGTTTGCAGGCACGCCGGCGTTTTTCGACAGTGCAAAAGGGATCAGGTCGCTGCCGCCGCTGTATGACCGGATAGGGATCATCGCGGATGACGGCTTTTCGAACCCTCTGCAGACGCAGATCGTTTTGCCGAAGTTCGATGCGGCGAAGCTTATGGAGGCTGCGTTGCGGGTGATGGAGATCTATGCGGATGCGTACTCCGAGGTGGATAAGAGCAGGGTGTCGCCGAAGTTTATCAGAACGATGATCGAGAAGGTGACGGGAAGGTTCGGCGGAAGGGTGGATGTGGTGCCAAGACTGTATCTTCGGGAGTTTGTGGATGTGCTGGATAAGTGTGCGCTGTATCCGAATTATCAGCCGATGGAGAAGTATGTGTTTGTGCCGGAGAAGGAGGCAGCAGGGCTGAAGGAGGAGGAAAAGGCAGTAATGGAAGTTGCCTGGTGACGCGAAGCGTCACCAGGTTCGAGCAAGTTATCAAACTTGCGAGCGCTTGGTGACATGCAATGTCACCAGGTCGAGCAAATCTTTGATTTGAGAGTGAATGGTGACGCATCAGCGGCGCCATTATTGAGCAAATCAAAGATTTGCGAGTGAATGGTGACGCAGAGCGGCTTGTATCGCACAGAATAACTCCTATTTCAAAAAAACTATTTTGCCCATCTCTAAACTACGATCCGCGGCTGACGTCTGATATTTTACGTAAACTTGATCGTGAGCCGCTTCAGGATCATGGTGCTCCCGTCGGCAAACACCCCGCGGATGCCGACCGTCCGCGTTCCCGTCACCCCGTCGCAGACGCCGGAAAACACCACGACCCCCGCACCGTTCAGCGGCGCCGGATGTATAGAATGCTCAGACGGCAGGGATACTCCTTCTATCTCCAGACAGATCATGCGCAGATCTTCGACTTTTCGCCCCTCGTAGATCGTGATGATCACATCCCCTCCCGAAACAGCGACATGCATCACCACGTCTGGATCCTCCAGCGACTTGCGGACAACATAATCCGATCCGAAAAACCCCGCAGACACGGAAATGATGATAACACCCGCCATAATAAGGACAAAAAACAAAATGACGGCCTGCCGCTTCTTCTTCGGATCGCGTTTTTTGTAGATATATGCCATACGAATTTCACCCAATAGTCAGAACCGGCATCCTCTTCACAGGTCCGCCCGGCGAAGAAGAATTTTTTCCCTGCTCCTGAAGGATAATCAAGAGCAGACGGCGATATTTGATACCCTCTGCACAGTCCTGAAAACACGTACAGCCTGGAAACTCTGCAATAATGTGTTTTGATTAAATGTAGTAAGTTCCGGTATATATTCGTATCAGTAAAGTTACTTTTGCCGCTAACAGAGAGTTTATCCGCATAACGCTGTTCCGTGATCCAAGGACGTTAGTATGGGTAATACCCGTATTCGTGTCCGGTTTTGTCCGCAAAACGCAGACTGCGGTTTGTTCAGCCGGTCTGCCAACCGTGATTCCGTCGGTACTGGCCTTACTTTGATGTTTTTTTGTGCGAAAAGACGAATCTGCACAGGACATACGCAGTATTTTTGCGAATACTGAAGCAGCGAAGTTTCGCAAGACGAAACGGGATAAGCGTGATCACAGGCATCGGATTGGTTCGGGCAGACAGGGGTCAGGTCTTATACGGATGAAAAGCGATATACCTGTAAATCGGATCTTTTGGAGAAGAGGATGAAGTTCGATCAGGATCTTTTACAGACATATAAAACATTACTGCAGACAACGGATCTGGCTGAAAGCTATCAGGAGTTTGTCAGACTGTTCAGGTATCTGCGCGTAGAACTCGAAAAGCAGCTGACAGACTGTACGTTTCAGGGAAACATTGTTGAAAACGGGATGGATTACTCCTATTTTCAGTTCACGAACGCGAGCCTGAAAAGGAAGGGATTGAAACTGGCGGTCACGTTTGTTCATCGGGATTTCCGGTTTGAGGTCTGGCTTTCCGGGATCAACCGAAACCGTCAGTCCATATACTATGAACTGCTGAAAGCCGCACAGCTCCCTTTTGCGCTGACAGGCGACCCTCTGAAAACCGATCACATCCTGAAAATCCCCCTGGACCCGGATATGGATCTGGCCGAGGGAGAATGTGTGCTGGCTGAAGTGAAGGCCGCTGCATTGGAGATCCTTGCGTTTACGGAGACGATCGAAGCGGCGTGAGATGGAGGCGGAGAGATGAGATGGGAAAACCAGTCGATATGACACATCGGCGATCACTTTCTCAGATATCATGCTGGGCGCAAGAACCGCGGATCTTCGCGGCCGATTTTTATTGTCTCCCGCGCCCGTCACCAAACAGAATCATCATTACTCTCTGAAGCACACTACTATCGAGCAAACCCCATGGATAAAACCCAGTTCGTAGAGGACATAACCCAGTCCGCCCCCGTAAACTCCCTCTTTCTGATAAAACGCGCCGACCTTCGAAGCAAACGCGGTGAACAGTTCGCCCACCTCACCCTTGCAGACAGGACCGGGATCATCGAAGCAAAGATCTACGGCGAAAAAGCCGCTGAACTTCCCCGGATCATCCAGACCGGCCGCGTATACCCGATCACCGGAACCGGCAGAGCCAATCAGAACGGTGAGATCCATGTCTTCTCCGACTCTCCCGAAACAGTCAAAGGCATTATCGCCGGCCCCCTCACCCTGACCCCCGGGCAGGAGATCGAGTTCGTCTACACCCCTGCGGCCCTCAACGCCAACTCACTCGAGATCCAGAAGATCATCGGCTCCATCAAAAACATTGACCTCAAACTCTTCGTCGCCTGCTGCCTCGACGCACGCTTCTACGAATGCCCCGCAGCCATCCGCCGGCACCATGAATACACCGGCGGCCTGTGCGAACACTCGCTTGAAACCGTCAAGATCGCCCTCTCCCTCATCGACATCATGCCCCGGACCGACATAAACCGCGACATGGTCATCGCCGGCGCCGTTCTCCACGACATCGGCAAGATCTTCTGCTTCGACAAAATCGGCTACGGCTATGTGCCAAACGACACCTACAACCTCATCGAACACATCACGATGGGTATCATGCACATCGACGAATACAAAAATCTCATCTCAGACGACCAGCTCCTCCAGCTCAGACACATCATCCAGTCCCATCACGGCTCATACGGCGACGTCATCCCCCTCACCGCCGAAGCATGGCTCGTCCACGAAGCCGACTCAGGCAGCTCCCTGCTTCGAAGCATCGTCGACGACCTTGCCGAAACACCTGCCGGCCAGAAGAAAAAAGGCCTCCGTTCCGAGAAATTCCTCTGGCACGCCGTCTGAACCAAAAAAATCATAGCCAATACTTAATATCAGATTCAGACAATAGTAAATATGTAAGGACAAAAAGCCATGGAACATGCAGAAATCATATCCGGAGCCTATACTTATACCAAAGAGGGTTTTTTCGCCCTCAAACTGCTCCCCAGATGGATCATCCTCTTCCTCTACTTCACTATCCCGATCCTGGCCTGTCTTCTCGTCTCCTCCCTCATCCTCCAGCTCGCCGCCCTTCCCGTTCTCACCGGTCTCCTCGTAAACGACAACTACGGGTTCACGGCCGCAAGCCTTTCGGGCCTCCTGCAGTATCTGGCCGTCATCATCAGTCTCTCCTGCATCTTCTTCATCCCGCTCATCCAGGGATACTGTTACCGGATCGCCAAAAACGACCGAGCCGGCATGCCGGACCACACCAACCTCTGGGGCCTCTTTTTCAGCGGCTGGCGCGTCAACCTCGTCATATTATACTACGCCATCCCGATGATCGTCATCTCGCTCATCTACGCCATGATCTTTTATTACCTCTTCCCCGAAGCCGGCCTCTACACCACGGTCGATGTCATGGCGCTGGAAAGTCTGATCACCGTTCTCGTCACCCTCTCCTATGTCGGACTCGAGTTCATCACGATGATCTTCGTCTCCCTGTTTGCGTTCATCGGCCTCGTCCATCTCACCCGTTCCGGCTCCCTCGCTGAAGCGACCCACATCCGCGGGATCGCCGCCGTCATAAAAAAGATCGGCTGGTATGACTACATCCTCTCGCTCATCATCATGAGCATCCTCTTCCTTCTGGTGACCTTCATCCTGATCACGCTCGCCCAGATCTTCGCCTACAACGGCGCCGCGATCGTCATACTCCTTGGCGGCTATCTGTTCGTGATGATCCCGATCATCGTATTTTTCGTCCGCTACTTAGCCGAGGTCTACAACACCGCGTTCGTGATCCCGGAAACCGATGATGCGGACTTCGACGACTTCTGACCATGTCCGAACAGTTCTCTCTCCAGTCGGCCTACTCCCCGAAAGGCTCCCAGCCCAAAGCGATCGAAGAGCTGACCGACGGGCTTCTCGACGGCGAGCGGTTTCAGACCCTTCTCGGCGTCACCGGATCGGGAAAGACCTTCACGATCGCCAACGTCATACAAAACGTCCAGCGCCCGACCCTGGTCCTCGCCCACAACAAGACGCTCGCCGCCCAGCTCTACAACGAGTTCAAGGATTTTTTTCCGAACAATCATGTCGAGTACTTCATCTCTTACTATGATTACTATCAGCCGGAGAGCTATATCGCGAAAAAGGATCAGTATATAGAAAAGGACGCCTCGATCAATCCGAAGATCGAGATGATGCGTCTTGCGGCGACCGCGGCGATCCTTTCCCACCGGGATACGATCGTGGTCGCTTCGGTCTCCTGCATCTACGGTCTGGGCAATCCGGAAAACTTCCAGAACCTTGCGTTCGAGATCCGCCGGGGGGCGAACCTCACCCGCCGGGAGCTTCTCGAACGGCTGGTCGCGATCCTGTTCGAGAGAAACGACACCGAACTTATGCCCGGCAGGTTCCGGGTGAAGGGCGACACGGTGGATTTCATTCCGGGATACTTTAACAATATCATCAGGGTGGAGTTTTTCGGCGATACGATCGACCGTATCAGCGAGATCGACAAGATCACGGGAAAGGAAAAAGAGCGGATGGAGTATTTTTTCATCTATCCGGCGCGTCATTTCGTCACGCCCGAGTCTGAAAGACAGGCGGCTGTCGAGTCGATCACGGCCGAGCTGGAGATGGTGCTTGCCGAAAACCGGCTGGATGATCTCTCGGCGCACCGGCTTCGCCAGAGGACGCAGTATGATCTGGAGATGATCCAGGAGACCGGATCCTGCAAAGGGATCGAGAACTACTCGCGGCACTTCGACCGGCGGGCGCCGGGAGAGAAGCCGTACTGTCTGCTGGATTACTTCCCGGATGATTTTCTGATGGTGATCGATGAGAGTCACCAGTCTCTCCCGCAGGTCAGGGGGATGTACAACGGCGATCATTCCCGCAAGGTTTCGCTTGTGGAGTACGGGTTTCGTCTGCCGAGCGCTTTTGACAACCGGCCGCTGATGTTTGCCGAGTTCGAGAAGTATCTCCGGCAGGCGATCTTTGTTTCGGCAACGCCGGGCGAGTATGAACGCAGGCATTCGGCTCAGACGGTCGAGCAGATCATCCGGCCGACGGGTCTGGTGGATCCGGTGGTCGAAGTGCGGCCGATCACGGGTCAGACGGATGATCTGCTCAAAGAGATCAGCGCCGTTATCGAACGCGGCGACCGTGCTCTGGTGACGACGCTGACGAAGAAACTCGCCGAGGAGCTGACGGAGTATCTCGCGGGGCAGGGGGTGAAGACGCGGTATCTCCATTCGGAGGTGCAGACCCTGGAGCGGACGGAACTTATCCGGCAGCTGCGTCTTGGCATGTTCGATGTGCTTGTCGGGATCAATCTTCTGCGTGAGGGTCTGGATATCCCGGAGGTCGGGTTTATCGGGATCCTTGATGCGGATAAGGAAGGGTTCCTGCGCGATGCCCGCAGTCTGATCCAGATCATCGGACGGGCCGCCCGAAATGCTGATTCGCATGTTGTGCTGTATGCGGATAAGATGACGGATTCGATGCGGGAGGCTCTTGCTGAGACGGCCCGCCGCCGCGAGATGCAGCTGGCGTTCAATACGGAGCATGGGATCACGCCGGTAACGATCAAAAAACCGGTGCGGGAGAAGGAGATCGATATCAAGGATATCAAACATCTGCCCAAGTCGGAGATACCGAATCTTATCATCGAGCTGGAGGCGGAGATGAATGCGGCGGCGGCGGCGCTGGATTTCGAGCGGGCAATCCAGCTTCGCGACCGGGTGAAGGCTCTGCGCAGTGATGAGGGGGGAGGGGAAGCGACGGAGAAGAAAACGACCCGCAAAAAAAGATGAGTTCGGGAAGGTTTATTCAGCCGGAGAAGCTGCAAAAAGCGCCCGGTATGCAGCTTCTTTGATCAGCGCGGCCGGCAGATCCTCGAATATCTCCCCGCCGAACCCGACCGCCCGGCAGCAGGTGCTTTCTCCTGCAAGCTCCCCGCAGGAGGGGCAGTCCGTCGTCACGACCGACGCGGAAAGCAGGCTCTCCAGCAGAACGCCGTTCATCCTGATCTCATTCGACTCCGCGATCCTGGTCTTGTCAAGCAGCGTCTCCGTCAGATTGATCTTCACGCCGGCAGGAGAAAACTCGGCACGCAGCTCATCAACGGCAGCATGAAGCGCTTCTCCCGTTTTTCCGCACCGCTCGCAGGTCGCTTCGCCGACAGCGAAATGCTTCCACTCGATCTCCAGCCGTTTTATCCGCGGGATCCTCATCGGGACGCCTCCAAAACAGCGGCAACGACCTTGCCGATCTCCGCAAACTGCACGTCAGCCATACCGTTCTTCGTGATCCCGAGCTCGGTTGCGATCAGATGGGAGTCGGGGGTGAATCCTGCTTCGGCAAGTTTTTTTGCCCCGCAGCAGTCCGTACAGCCGTCAAGAACGATCACGCGCTTTGCCTCGGCGATCTCGTCGGCAGACACGCCGCCGTTCTGCTGCGCACGCACCCAGACATAATCTCCCGGTCTCTTCTGCATCAGAGAAAGGGCCGCCTGGGTCGTCAGCTTTCCGGTATTCGAAATACCCGAACAGGTTATCAGCATGACCGGCACGTTCTGCTCCTTTCCCTCACTCGCAGGATCCGCCGCATCCGCAGGTGCAGGAATGGCCGCGTTTCTTCGGCTCTTCCGTGCGGCCTTCCCCCTTCCAGCAGGCGGCAACGATGTTCTCCACATCGTCATCCGTGTACGACCTGGAAGGACCTTTGGTGATGCCGTGATCAGTCACGACGATGTGCTGACCAACGACCACGCCGTGGCATTCGGCCATTTTTGCAACGCAGTTCATATGACATCCGTCAAGCACGACGACTTCTTCGGCATTTTTCGCCTTGGCGATCAGTCCTTCATTTCCCGTTCCAAGCAGCGAAGCGCAGACGACCTTCCCGTATCCTTCATCCGCCAGCTGAAGAGCGGCGAGATTGGTGATCTGGCCGGTGTTCGCCTGGCCTGCGCACGGGATAATGATCTTTGCGGCAGTCGTCTGACTGCAGGAGCATACAGGTTTTTCCGTCATGATCATCTCACACCGTTAACATTGCTTTGATCTCTTTTACATCCGGAACCCGGCCTTCGGCGGCGATCTCGTCATCGATGATCAGCGCAGGCGTCATCATGACGCCGCGTTCGGTTATCTCGTCGAGCTTCTCGATCTTTACCAGATCGACGGTGATGTTCAGTTCTTTTATTGCCTGTTCGGTGTTAGCGAAAAGCCGTTTGCATTTCGCACACCCGGTTCCCAGTACTTCGATTTTTGTCATGTCAGCTCCAAAGGATATTCAACTTTTTTTGTATTAGATGTTTGTGACAGTGCAGCCTACGGGAAGAATATCCCAAAGAGGAATCCCGCGATCGTCGCAAAACCGACCACGAGGCAGGTGTACACCAGCGTTTTTTTTGCACCGATCAGCCGGTAGATTACCAGCAGACTCGGGAGACTGGTCGTCGGCCCGGTGAGGAGGAGGGAGAGTGCCGGACCTTTTGCCATGGCGCCGGTGAGGTAGCCGAGCGTTGTTCCGATCACCGGCACTTCCAGAAGCGTCGGGATGTAGAGGATCATGCCGACGACGGAGGCAAGAAACGTCGATCCTAGCGTGGTCTCGCCGAAGTACGGTCTGAAGAACTCGGCCGGCAGGAAGAAGGAAAGGACGCCGAGCGCGAAGGTGCCGATGATGAGGATCGGGAAGATCTTTTTGGTGAGATCCCAGATCTCCAGTCCCCAGTCGGTGACTTCGTTACGGGTGAAGTAGTAGATGAGGAGGAGGGCGATCCCGATCGAAAGGGCATACACGATCCCAAGACGGATGAAGGCGTCAAGCGCCGAGGTGCCGACGAGGAGGATCGAAACGAGCATGATGAAGAAGAGCGGGACGACCCATTTGGGGCGGACCGATTCCTGCGCCAGAGCGGCTTTTCGTGCGGCGCCGAAGGTTTTCTTCATCTCGGTGTCGTGCGCGGGGAAGAGCTTCATCATGATCAGACCGATCAGGATGGAGATCCCTATGGCAAATACGGCACGGGCAATGCCGATGTCCAGACCAAGGACCTGGGCTGTGTAGACGATCGCAAGGATGTTGATCGCGGGACCGGCGACGAGGAACGTTATTGCCGGGCCAAGGCCGCTGCCTTTTTTGAGGATGCCGGCAAACATCGGCAGGATCGTGCAGCTGCAGACGGCAAGTACGGTCCCCGATACGGACGCGATCCCGTAGGATACGGTCTTTTTGGTTTCCGGGCTGAAATACTTCAGGATGGCGTCTTTTCTGATGAAGGCGGCGATCGCGCCGGCGATGAAAAAGGCAGGGATAAGACAGGTCACGACATGTTCGGAAAGGTAGCCGATCAGGGTTTCCCACCCGAGAAGGAGTGAGCCGAGGAGTATGTCAATCATTGTTTTTGTGCCTCAGGGTAAGTCATTTCAATTTTTGTTGAATCAATTATTATCGGACAAAAGATATATAGTTATGCATTTCATAATAATTTGAAATAGATGACCGATACGCTGCTGCCTGCCGGAGAAAATGCCGGAGATGATGAGTTTGAGGTCCGGTGCGGGATCCCGGATGTGATCAGAGATGATCTTGTGCAGATCGGGGGTATCGCCGGGCTGCGTGCCCGTCTGCCGCCGGCAGAGCGTATCGGCGAGATCAGCGCGACGCATCACGCGCTTTCCGATCCGGTGAGGGTGGCGATTCTGCATCTCCTTTCTGTTCAGCCGCTGTGTGTGTGCGTGATCCGGGAGTGTATGGGGATCTCCGGGTCGAAGCTTTCGTATCATCTGAATATTTTGCGGGAGAACGGGCTGATCGTGTCAGAGCAGCAGGGCAACTGGATGATCTACCGGATAACAGAGAGGGGGGGCATGTTCGCGGAGGCGGGGTGAGCCGTTAGGCTCGCCCTTAGCTGAGCAAGGCTGAGCGAAGCGAAGATGTGCGACCAAGTTTTCGGAGGAAACTTGCGAGTGCCCCGAAGGGGCGAAGCCTCCTCGTGCATCTGTGATCGTTTATCGCCCCCCCTCCCTGGGGAACAGGATCGAATTTGTTCAAGTGGAATTTTTTGGATGTACTTTAGTTTCGTGTACTGGATTCTTCGGATGTAAACATCATCACACTAAATTCACGAAAACAATCACAAAAACACGAAAACCAATAAGGTTAGGTTATAGGCAAATTTATGTAGTACCCTCCCCCGTCCCCCAACACAAAAAAGCACAAATTCGCAAACCTTCGGTTTAGTCGCAAGTCTATCGACTTGCTCCGCTGAGGGACCTAAAGGTCCCCGCCTCGGCTAAGGTCGGCCGCTTTCAGCGTCCAACCCGCCAACGAAATGCACGAAAAGGGGGACAGGGGTGGAGGAATGGAAAGAAATCAAGTGCGAACATCAGGAAATGTATGGTTGGTTTTTCTCTTGCGTCCACACTTACAAGCCACCTACTTTTCAAATTATTTCTCACACCCCCAATCCTTTTTTTGATCTGGGGTGCGGGGCCGCGACTCCGGCGCGGAGTATCCTATTTTTTGGGCCCCTATACGTTGCGTGCAAGCCAAAGGCTTGCGTGCCGCCTCAAGCGGGCAAAGCCCGCTTGGGCTTTCAAAGTAGTTCGTCAGGAGTGAAGAATTCAGATAAAACTTGCTTTCAGGATAGTTTGCGATCCGGCGCGGAGGCGGGGTGAGCCGTCAAGCGAGGGCTGGAAGCCCGAGTCGGAGAGCAAGTCGAAGGTTTGCGAACGCGGGCTGCCACGTAGTGGCGGCCTCAGCGGAGGCGGGTTGGATGCGAAGCAGACAACCTCAGCTAAGCAAACCGAAGGTTTGCGATCAAATCTTTGATTTGAGAACAAGCGAGGGTCGAAGACCCGAGTCGGAGAGCAAATCTTTGATTTGAGAACAAGCGAGGGTCGAAGACCCGAGTCGGAGAGCAAATCTTTGATTTGAGAACAAGCGAGGGTCGAAGACCCGA
>NZ_SIJA01000063.1:0-58059 GCF_012062385.1 Methanocorpusculum sp. GPch4
ATATTTTACTATTTTACTCAAAAGAGAGAGAAAGGCCCGCAGATCCTCTTCGCCCGGCATACCTGACCATCCCTCCTCTCCTCTTATCACACTCCCGTCAAGTTGGTAAAATAGACAAATACCAAAATCAAAGCCGGAATCTACCTTCGATCGCTGAAATAAACCCGCAAACACTTGACGGACCATTTGACAACTACCCTCACCTTTCGGCAAGCCAGAACCCGTTCCTTTTCATCCCGCCTTTTTGGTAAAGCTCCCTGTTCCACCGGACCACCTTCTTATTCTCCGACCGCCGAAGCTCCGGATCCTCGGCATCCGGCCGTGTCTCCGACAACCGCTCCACACCTATGGCCGCTGTCTGGGCTAAGAGACCGTCCGATCCCTGCTCATTCTTCCCGTACAACGCATGGGAAAGCTGGCTCTGGGAAAGACCTGTCGCGACCCGGATATCCCCAAACGGAATAAGACCCGACTCCTGCTCACACAGCCATCCAAGGATCTTTGCCCCGGATTTCGACAGCTTATCATGCTGACTCCCCTTCTGATTGGCAAACAGCGGCTCCAAAATCTCCATCACCGCATAAAAATCCTCCTCCTCTGCCAGAAGATCCCCGCCGATCATCGATCTGCGAACAGGAGAATGCAAAAGAGCATGTGCCTCCACCAGACAAAACATCAGCTTCAGATTTCGTGAATCCATCATCGGATCACACCGGACCCGGTTCGCAAAGGGAACCGACACGACTTTTGGCTCCACCAGACCCCAAAGAGCACGGGCAATCGCAAAATTCGTATCCTCCCCCTCTTTCATCCGGGGCATCTCTGCCCGCTTCATGATCGCGGCATGCACGCTTTTTCTCTGCTCATCGGACTCATCGGTCCAGAAAAGCAGCTGACGGTCCAGAACCTGGTCATCCCCGTTCAGATCGACTTTGCAGACCCAGAACACGCAGCGGCGTGGAAGAGCAAGCGTAAGGCCGGCATTTCTCGCAACGGTCTTGTATTCTCCCGGATGATCCCAGTCAGACGTCGCCGTTTTGAACAGCTCCTGAAAATCCGGCGACATCTCCTGATCATCCAGAATAAGGACGGATCGGTCTTTGATCGGATGATAATACAGTGATTTGTCCGAAAGATGGGCATTCACGACCGCTGATTTTGGAAGACACGACGAGGCGACAACGGCCGCATGACTTTTTCCTGTGCCTGTCCTGCCGGAGATGCTGATATGGATGCCTTCCGAGTTCTCGACCCGGGTCGCTGCATAGGAAAGAAGCATGGCCCGTATGATCTGCGTGTCGCCGACATGGATCTTAGCGCAGATCTTTCTCAGAAAGGCAAGCATCTCTCCCTTTTCCCAGATCTGGCCGGCATAGACCTCGGCGGCATGTTCTCTGGTCGAGGGCTGGGTCAGATAGAAGGAAAGACGGCACGCGGAAAAGAGGTCGGCAGGGATGTAGGGCCGGGCGCCTTCGAAGATGTCTTCCGGGTCCGCGTCGCGGCCTTTCGCCCATCGGCCGATCTCAGATCCGTTGTGCCGAAGACTCCATTCGTGAGCTTCGAAAAGTTTGAGGCCTTCGAGACGTTCGCCTTTGTCGAGGGTCGCGGTTTTTTCGAGATAATAGCCGTGAGCAAGGGAGTAGTAGTCGTCTTTATCCGGTTCGATCCAGGATCCCGTCTCGGGAGAGAGGAGGTATTTTATGTCGGCAAAGACTTCCGCTGTTTCCACCCGTGAAAGGAAGTCTTTGATGCCTTCCCACAGCGCTTCTCTGCTTGAGTCAAACGAGGGAAAGGAGTGGCAGACCCATCCGTTATGGGTGAGTGCCCAGAAGGATTCGAAATAGCGGGGAAAGGTCTCGGTTTTCGCATAGACGAGCTCAAACGGACATACGAGCTCCCAGCCGTGAGGCAGGACCACCCGATCCAGGAAGTCAGTGGTATCCAGCGATGTGATCCGGTATTCCCGCATGCAGGAACTGCGCCAGGGAAGAAGGGCCAGGTAATCCGGGTCCACATCGTCGGGTATGTCGGGAATAAATTCAGGGTCGCAGAGGAGTTCGAGTTCTGCACGGATTTTTTCTGCTGATTCAGCTTTGTCCAGGGCGGATGAGGCGGATGGGATCGTGGTATTCATACAAAAACTTCGATCCGGATTTATATAAACCCCCAACCGCGCGGTGCGATAATGCCCCGGATTTTGGCAAAAAGAGGGTGGTCAGTGAGTGGGGAGGGTGTTTTTCGATGCAAAAAAATGAGATTTTGGGGGTCATCACGACCCCTCACATCAGCGGATAGCTCGCTTTAACGACGCTGCCCTCCGCCTCGATATTCCCGTTCCCTTTCATCCTCGGGACCCCCTCAACCGCCTCCCTGAAAACCATCTCTGCTCGGAGCATCCCGACCGGCTCGAACCGCATCTCTAACCTCTTGGGCAGACTTGTCAAAGGGTTATCTGAGATTGAAAATCCGACTCCTCTATTATCTTACTATATCTGCAACTCTATTTTTGTTTTTACTGTAATTCTCGAATATCCGCATAATAACTATTAATCCTACGATGGGTATTAATGATATGAGCATCTATCAATGAATTACGAAATGTCGACATACAAACATTTTGAGGTGAGAAATGAATATTCAAAAATTATGGGAACAACTTCAAACTAAAGAGGAACATGATGAATTGGAGGCGAAGCCCGGAAATGAAATAGGTCGTTCTGTTAAAGAGACGATCAGTGCTTTTTCAAATACCATCGGATTAGGAGGGGGAGTAATACTGTTTGGAGTAACTGAGATGAATGAGGGAGGCAAGAATAAATATGTACTTACCGGTGTAAAACATCCTGAGAAAATACAAAAAGACTTGGCAACTCAATGCAGAACGAATTTTAATGTACCCATTCGTCCGGAAATTAAAATTGAACAAATAAATGGAGTGTGTATAATCGGGGTTTACATTCCGGAAACAGACCCTTCCCAAAAACCGGTATATATTGATGCTTTGGGCCTTCATGAAGGTTCTTTTGTTCGGGTTGGTCCCACAGATCAAAAATGCACGGACACTGATTTTGCAAAAATATATGCAGCACGTGATTCGAAATCATATGATTCCCATGTTTTAGATTACTTATCAACAGATAATTTGAACCCCGTTGCCATTTCTGAATATAGGCGACTGAGAAATCTGGTGGATCCAACGGCAGTGGAACTTAAACTTGAAAATGATGATCTTCTTATATCGTTAAAATGCGCTGAAAAAGTCAACGGAGTTCTGAGACCAACGATTGCCGGCATTATTTTATTTGGCAACAAAGATGTGATCCAAAAAGAATTCCCGATGATTCGTTTTGATTATATTCGTATGCCGGGTACGACCTGGAATCCCGGATCCAGCAAATCCTACTACACACAGGAAATGAATGAAGGATTGTTCACTCTTTTACCCCGGGCTGAAGGAGCAATAATGGATGATATTCCACGAACAATACGTTTGCCGCAAACAGGACTGACACGAGATGATTATCCAATTATCCCTTCCCTCGTAGTTCGTGAAGCATTGGTAAATGCCGTCATGCATCGTGATTACAGAGTAAATGGACCAACACAAGTCATTCGCTATGCAGACCGGCTCGAATTTAGAAATCCGGGTCATTCATTGAAACCACATCCTGAAGAGGGAAATCCCGGATCAATTCTCAGAAATCCAATTATTGCAAATGTCCTTCACGAAACTAAATATGCGGAAAACAAAGGAATCGGCATTACAATAATTATGGAAGAGATGCAAAAGGTGAATTTATCTTTACCCATTATCAGATCCAGTCGGGAAAACAATGAGTTCAGCGTTACGGTATTTGTCCACAATCTCGCAGGGGAAGAGGATATCATGTGGTTGGCACAATTTAAAGAGTTCAATCTGTCAACCACTGAAGTTCAAATATTAATGCTCTTACATAAAAATGGAATGATAAAGAATGCCGATTGTCGTCAGCATCTCCAGTTAGATACCCTTCATGTCAGCAGTATTCTTCAACGTCTAAGAAAGCTGGATATTTTAGAGGTGCACGGCGGGGGAGGCTGGACATATTACACACTTAGTCCCAAATATTTGACGGGGGATTTTCTTGGGAGTGGAAATAAGGGATTAGTCGGGTTAAAAAAAGAAAATAAGCTTAAAAATGAATTAAAAGAGAAACCGCCTCAAATTACGCTGCGTGAAAATAATGGATTAAACAGCTCAAAATCTGGAAATGAGCCAAATATTAAGTTAAAAGACATTTTTAAGACAGGCCCGGGTGATGAATTTATTGGATTAAACCAATCTAATCCGTTGAAATCAGAAGAAAACCGATTAGATAAGAGTTCACCGGAAAGGATATTGGAGTCAAGTCTTGATTATAATGAACTATTGACATTATTACCGGAACATGTGCGGCATGAGATTAAACGCATTCCCGGCAGAGTTGATAGGGAATCTGCAACAGACGCTATTCTTAAAATATGTGACACAGGAAAAGCATTTACTCCAAATCAGATAGCAGTCCTTATCCGCCGGAATAGGAAATGGTTAACTCCTATACTCCGGGAAATGGTTGAAAACGGGTTGATTGCCCCCACGATCCCGGATAATATTGGATCAAGAAAACAGAGATATCATGCATTACATGCAAAAGGACAGAGTAAACTTAACAGTTATCTGAATAAAGAATAAGCATACTCTTTCTGGACTTCAGGCGATGGGCGAAGATCCGAACAGGAGGGCAAAGCAAAGCTTTGCAGTCATACAGATTTGTGGCGGGGTTTCCCATTTTCCCCCTCACATCAGCGGATAGCTCGCTTTAACGACTCTCCCTTCCTCCTCGATATTCCCGTTCCCTTTCATCCTCGGGACCCCCTCAACCGCCTCCCTGAAAACCATCTCTGCTCGAAGCATCCCGACCGGCTCGAACCGAAGTTCAAGCCTCTCAGGCTCGCCTGCCTTCGCCAGATCCTCCAGATGATCTGCGATCGATGCCGCCTGTCTCCGGTCAAGCGTCCACTCCCTTCCGCACTCGGCCACAAACCTCTGCAGATTCGCATCCTTCGAAAAATCAAACGACCGGCGCTTCCTGATCCCGATTTTCAGCACCAATCCCAGCACCAAAACCGCCATCGACCCGGACGTCAGCGGCGACGCGAAAAACAGCGCCAGCGTTTTTGGGAGGTCAGCATACAGATACGGACAGACCGCCGACGACACCCCGATCAAAATCGGCAGGATCACCACGAACTTCCGGCGGGGATCCAGCATCCGTGACGAAATACTCTGGATACCGCTGATCATCACAAACGTAACCGCATACAGAAGGGTCGCCCCGAGGATCGGCTTTGGGAGAATATGAAACACCCAGCCGATCGCCGGCAAAAATCCGCACAGGATCAGAAAGACCCCAAGGCCGAGGCCCACCCTTTTTGCTGCGATTCCGGTCCCGACAACGAGCCCTGTAGCTCCTGAAGATGACCCGATCCCCACCCCGCCCAGCGCTCCGGCGATCGCGATACCTGCTCCTTCCGACAAAAGCCCGTTTTTCAGCGTATCGTTTCGTCCCTCCCTCGTGTAGGCGTTCAGAAGCGAAATGTTTCCAACCGACTTCAGCATCACGCAGATCATCGCGATCAGAAATGGGATCAGCAGAGCGAAATCAAACGAGTATGCGACGATCCCGACAGGATTCGGGATCTCAAACACCGAAAGGTCCGCGATCTCCAGCAGGGTCTCAAGTCTGAACACCCCGAGAAGCACCGAGGCCGCCATCCCGATCACGATACCGATCAAAATTGCATAGAACTTGAAAAACCGCCTTGGGATCACGCTCAAAAGGATCGTTGCGGAAAGCGTGATCACGCCGACCGCGGCAGAAGCCGGATCCAGGGGACCTGAATCGGCACTCCCGAAAAACAGCGGGAATGCGAACGGAACGATGGCGATCCCGAGAAGAAACAAAACGACTCCCGTGACTTCGTTTGGGAACACGATCCGGAAAAACTTCGTGAACCGGCTGAGAACCATCTCAAAGAATCCCGAGATGATCAGCATTCCATAGAGAAGAGGGAGTCCTCCGGCGGTTGCCGCAAGAAGGGATGCCGGCAGATACGACGAGTTTGGGACCATTGGGAGAAGGTATCCTGCCCCTGTTTTTGAAAAAGACTGAAGGATCGTCGCGACCCCGGAACCGATCAGGGTCGCGCTGATCAGAAACATCGTCAGATCCGTCGAGCCTCCGACCGCATTGCTGATGATCACCGGATACGTCATATACACGGCGAGAACGAAAAAATGCTGAAGGATCGTGAGAACCGTCGTTCCTAAAGGCACCCTGTCCCTGACGTTGTAGACCGGTTCATCCCCCTCTGCCATTATGAACATCTGTTGGTCGTACTTTTATGTTAAAGCTTATTGTAGGAATAGGATTATCAATTTTTCAGACATACAGAGTAGAAATCCCATGTACGATAAAGATGAGTTCGTCGAAAGGATCGAAAACCAGATCCGGGTCGAAGAGGAGTACACAAAGATGCTCGAGGACGGCAGAAACCGTCTTGCCCGTTCAAAGTATCTGATCCTGATCCCGCTTGCAATGTTTCTGATCGCGGCGGCAGCGTTTGGGTTATCCTCCAATAATCCCGGGCAGGTCCTTATCCTCTGGATCGAAGGAAGCTTCTATCTCTACATGTTCTACTTCTTTTTGATGATGATCCCCTCCATCGGCTCGGATGCGAAGATAAACATCTTCGATAAAAAGTTCCGGGTGTATGTGATGGAGTTTCTCCGGCTCGCCAATATTCTCCGGACCGTTCGGAGAAATCCGCTGACCCTGGTGGAGTTTTTCTGGAACGCCTTTCTCATCAACACCAAACCGCTCGTGAAAGGATTCACGATCCTGTATCTGATCGATCTTGTCTGTGCGGTCGTTATGAAACTTTTCGATATCATCGACTGGATGATGTTTTTTCTGCTTGTTGTCCAGATCGGCGTGATCCTGCTTTTTTATTCGCGGGTCACTGCGGCAAAACCCGGAACACCGGGATTTTTTGTCGGCAAACCTCTTCCGGATGCGGACATATTCGATGTCAGAAATCTGAAAGCCTGGCTGTATGTCGGGATCTTCTGCATATTCACCTGTCTTATCATCGTTGGGGCGATGTTTTTCCCGGGGATGACGCTTGGTCAGTTTCTGCGGGATATCTCGCTTGTTCCCGGGCAGTATCCGCTCCTTCTCGCTCTGATCCTGATCACGCAGGGTCTGATCCTGCGGTATTTCCAGGGCGTCGAGAGCAGAAAACTGATGAATACGCTCAATGAGCATCATCTTTCGGTTTTGAAGGAGGATCTTCTGCCCCGGGTGAGCCGGTCAGAACCGGAGGATCTTCCCGGGCTGAAGCGCGAGTTCCTGCTGTTTATCATGAACAAACTGATGGTCCAGGAGTTCTTCTACCGGTTCCCGGCATATACGCTGATGCCCAATCTGCTGCTGGCTCTCGATCCGGTGGCTCAGGAGATCCTGACGGAGACGGGCGAGGAGAAAAGTCTGAAGGATATGCTGTAAAAAAAGATTGGAATCAGAATCGGCTCATCTTGTATTCAGCTGCCGATCCGGATTCCGATCCGGCATAGATCGCAGCGCTCTCGGTCAGCGATGCAGTCATAATATACGACACGACGCTCATAACGATCATCAGGATCATCGGGACAAGGATGCAGGTGAACACCTTCTTCGGCGGCAGTTCGGTGATCGAGGCGATCCCAAAGACCCAGACCGGGATACACCAGAACATCAGCGCTCCCTGAACGGCGAGGTTCATCAGGAGATCCACGGTCCCGATCAGGCCGACAAGTCCGGTCAGAAGCGCCCCTATCGCGAGGATCGCCGAGGCATAGCCGGTAACGGCGAGCATCTGCTTATATGTGCATTTCGCATACCCGATGAGTTTGACCCCGGCAAGAAACATTCCTGCGACGACCGCCCAGGAGATGAATACCCCGATCACTCCTCCGATCACGGTCATGACCGCCATAAACGGATCGGCAGGTATGAGGAAAACGATCGAGAGCAGCGTATAGGCAAGCGTGATCAGTACAGGGATCAGAAGACCTTTTGGGCACTCTTCGAAGAACTGCTTCTGATCAAAAAGCAGGTATTTCATTGCATTTTTCATATCCATAGATGTCGGATTATATTTCTATTCAGTCAGTATTAACCTTCGCCAGGGATCTCGTCAGAAGCGCGATCGTTTTAGCATCGACGAT
Source organism: Methanocorpusculum sp. GPch4 (assembly GCF_012062385.1). NCBI lineage: Archaea > Methanobacteriati > Methanobacteriota > Methanomicrobia > Methanomicrobiales > Methanocorpusculaceae > Methanocorpusculum > Methanocorpusculum sp. GPch4. The sequence goes on from NZ_SIJA01000063.1 coordinate 8,288, forward strand.
CTCTCCCCGGGCGATCATCGCAAAGATCTCGCTCTTTTTGATCCTGACCACGTCGATGATCTCATCTTCGTCTCTGGCGCAGTCTTCGCAAGGGATAAGTCCCCGCGCCTCAAAAAGCCAGAGTTTTTCCGTGCAGAATCCGGGCGTCGAGTAGACATATCCTCTTGGCACAAATTCGTTTGCCGAGAATCGCGCTTCTTCTGCAAGTTCGCGTTTTGCACACTGCAGAGGGGTTTCACCGGCATGATCCATCCCGCCTGCGGGAACTTCCAGGATGTATTCATTGATCACGGCTCGGTACTGTCTGATGAGATACACATGCTCCTCATCGGTCGGGAGGATACATACCGCCGGGACCGGCTGGACGAAGAGATAGTTTCTGTCCTTCCCGTTCGGGAGATGGACATGCCGTGTTTCGATGGTGAGTCTTGGGGTGTCGTAGATCTTCGTGCAGCTTTCTGCCGGAGCGGCAGATTTTGTTTTCGGCGACGCCAGATAGGCAAGCAGGGGAAGGATCTCCTCTTTTTTTACCCCGTCCACCTCCTCGATCTTCTCCTTTTTCAACATCAGTTTGTAGACCAGCCCGACCTTGTCGTAATCGAGCGCCCCCCGGAGATGGAAGACCCGCACCTTTTTCATCATATCGGGAGTGAAGTTTTTGAGCAGGAGATCCTCTGTCCGCCGTTTTTCCTCAGGATCGGTGACGCCGACGGTGAAAACGATCACCGATTTGTCCTTCAGCTGCCTGAAGTTATTCGCTATCAGGGCGATGCCTGCGATACAGCCGATATAGATGCCTGCACCGTAAATGACCGTGTCATAGGGGAGGAGGTCTTCGACCTTGGTTTCGTCGGCATTTTTCAGGTCGGCGCCCAGCTCTTTTGCGATCCATTCGGCATACTGTTTCGCGGATCCGTATTTCGATTTATAAACGACTACTGTACTCACAAAATATCCCTTCTCTATTCAGAATAGGTCGTGATGAGATAAGTGTTTTAGTATCGCACGGGCGAAAAAAAGGAGTGGATATTATTCTGCCTGGGAGATGCTGATGTGAACTTTGAGATCATCGATCTCCCAGTCCATTGCGAGGTCTGCCTTTTCAGCAACACCGCATCCGCAGGATTTCCCTTCCGGCACTCTGATCTTGAGACAGTTTGCTCTGACCTCGTTTTCGATGACGTCATGCTGAGAATCCACAAGAGGCATCACCCGTGCATCATCGATGACGACTTCGGCTTTGATCTTTGCATCGACGGCAAGACCTGCCTGTTTTCTCATCTCCTGGATCCTTCGGATGACCTCGCGGGAGTATCCTTCGGCTTCGAGTTCCGGCGTGAGGGTCACGTCAACATAGATCATACCGTTTTCGATCGGCGAGGAGAAGATGTTTTCCGGCATCTTTTCTTCGAAGGTTATGTGCTCTTCGGTAAGTTCGGCGGCAAAGCCGTCCTTTTCCATCATGACCTTTCCGTTTGCTGTCAGCAGAGCTTTGAGCTCGGTCCCGTTCGACTCTTCGATGAACGCCTTGACTTTGGGTCCGTCTCTGCCGAACTGTTTGCCGATAACTTTCATGACCGGGACCGCGGTCCAGTCGAGTCTGTCCCAGATGCCTTTTACGACCGTGACGGACCGGGCATTTGCCCGGTCACAGCACATATCGTTCATTGCCGAGATGGCGGCCGCGATCTTTTCCGCATCGGTCGCGACAACGATCTGTCCAACCGGCCAGCGTCCTTTCCGTTTTCCGTTCTGGCGGGCGTTCGATACCGCTTCGTCGAACTCCTGAACGATCTCCATCTCCTCTTCGAGGACCGGGTCGCGGAGTGAATCGTTTCCGCTGAACCAGTCGGCCATGTGGACTGATTTCGGATCGCCAACACACTTCAGGTTCTGATACATGCTTTCGGTGATGTGGGGAGCAAACGGAGCAAAGATGGTGATCAGTCTGCGCAGAACATAATACATGGTGTCGTACGCCTGCATCTTCGAGACCGACTCTTCTTCGAGCCACATTCTCGGTCTGACCAGCTGGACGTACCAGCGGGAGAGTTCATCGAGAATGAACGTGCTGATCGGGCGGGTCGCCCGGTGAAGGCTGCAGACCTCCATCTCTTTCGTGACCTGCTCTGCAAGAGAGTTCACGCGGGAGATCAGCCAGCGGTCTTCTCTGCAGAACTCTTTGATGTGATCTTCGACTGCGGACGGATCCCAGACGCCGTCTTTTTCCGCCGGCTTGTAGCTGTCGAGCGCCATGTACGGCAGCGGGAATTTGTAGACGTTCCAGAGAACGTTGAACATCCGGTGGTTCGTCTTGACTCCTTCAAGAGAGAAGCGCATATCATCCCAGGGGGCATTTGCCGAAAGGATGTACTGGCGCATAACGTCCACACCGAACTGTTTGATGACGTCTTCGGGTGCGATGACGTTTCCAAGACTTTTACTCATCTTTTTGCCGTTCGCATCAAGCGCGAATCCGTGCATGAGTACAGATTTGTACGGGGATCTGCCAAAGGCGATCGTCGAGAGGGCGAGCTGGGAGTAGAACCATCCGCGGGTCTGATCCTGCCCTTCGAGAATGAAATCTGCCGGCCAGTATTTGGCGAAGTCTTCGGTCTTCTCCGGGAACCGGAGTGTTGCCCAGGAGGCGATACCTGAGTCATACCAGACATCGAAGATGTCCGGGATACGTTTCATCGTTCCGCCGCATTCGCAGGGCATCGTGATGTCATCGACGTACGGCCGGTGGGGGTCGGTCATCTTCTGACCGGAGAGCTGTTCGAGCTCTGCGTATCTGCCGACGACATGATATTTATTACAGATCGGACAGACCCAGACCGGGATCGGGATACCCCAGTATCTCTGCCGGGAGATACACCAGTCGCGTGCCTCTTCGATCCAGTCATGGAATCTGGCGGAACCTGCCCACTCCGGATACCAGGTGACTTCTTTCGAGATCTCTTCGAGCATCTTTTCCCTGACATCCTTTGCTTTCAGGAACCACTGTGAGGTTGCACGGTAGATGATCGGGGTCTTGCATCTCCAGCAGTGTCCGTACCGGTGAGTGATCTTCCGGACAGCGAGCATGGCGTCACCTAAGACGTCGATGACCTCCTGATTGGTCTCGGGAGCCTTGACGTATTTTCCTGCAAAGACGCCGGCTTCTTCGGTGAAGTTTCCGTTTCCGTCAACGGGACAGACGATCGCAAGATCCTCTTTCAGACCGACAAGGTAATCGTCCCAGCCGTGACCCGGAGCGATATGGACCATTCCGGTGTTTTCCATCGCCACGTAATCGGCGATGACGACACGGTGCTCGATTTTTTCCTGGATGGGAACTGCGGAAGCGAGGGGAGAAATATATTTTGTTCCGGCGAGTTCAGCTCCGGTCTTTGTTTCAATGACGGAGTAGTCCTGATATTTTCCGTATTTCAGGATCTGTTCAGCGAGGTCTTTTGCGATCCAGAGATCTTCGGTCTTTCCGTCTTTTACTGCCCGGCATTTTGCGTAGACGAAATCCTTTCCTACGGCCACTGCCACGTTGGCCGGAAGGGTCCAGGGGGTCGTGGTCCAGATCACGAGGGACTCGTTCTCGGCTCCCCGGATCGGGAACTTGACGAAGATCGAGGGGTCGGTCTCGTCCCAGTACTCGACTTCCGCGTCCGCGATGGCCGTTCCACAGCGCGGACACCAGTTGACGACCCTGGATCCGCGTTCGAGCATTTTTTCTTCTTCGCAGCGTTTGAGGGTGTACCATGCAGCTTCGATGTATCCTTTGTCGACCGTCTGATAGGGATCGTCGAAGTCCATCCAGGTACCGAGTTCCTTGAACTGTTCGCTCATCAGATCTTTATGGGTGAGAGCGAACTCGCGGCACTCTTCGATGAACTTTGCGACACCGTATTTCTCGATGTCGGCCTTGTTTTTGAACCCGAGCTTCTCCTCGACTTTGACCTCGATCGGCAGTCCGTGCATATCGTAACCGGCACGTTCGATGATATGCTGGCCGGTCATTGAGTGGTATCGTATGATTGCGTCTTTGAGGATCTTGTTCCAGGCGGTTCCGAGATGGATGTAACCTGTGGTATAGGGCGGGCCGTCGACAAAGAACCACGGCTGGCCCGATTCGTGAAGTTTGCGTGTTTCACGATAGGTATTGTTTGTTTTCCAGTACTCCCGGACGTCGTTTTCGACAACGGCGGGTACATAGCTTTCTTGTATTTCTTTCACGAGTTTCCCTCACTCAATATGTGGGTAACTATTGGTCGTCGTTATACATAAGGGGTTTTGTGCTCCGGATGATTTTTGCCGGCAATGTTATTGCCCGCGTTTTATTGTTTCGAAAGCAGACACAGCTTTATTATCCCTAAACACGATACTCCTGTTTGGTAATCATCATGGACGGATACGCAGGGAACATGGTCTATGCCGATCTCTCGGCAGGGGTGGTAACGATCAAACCAACGCCCCCGGAACTGAAGTTGAACTATCTTGGCGGCCGGGGTTTTGGCATACGTATCCTGACCGACATGGTTGATCCTAATACCGAGCCGTTGAGCGATAAGAACATTCTTGTCTTTGCGGCAGGACCGCTGACCGGAACCGGGATCCCCCTTGGGAGCAGGTATGAGGTCTCGACGATCGCTCCTTTGACGGGACTTGCCATGAGCGCAAACAGCGGAGGAGTGTTTGGCTGGAAGCTGAAAAAAGCCGGATTCGATGCGGCCGTCATCTCCGGCAAATCGGCAAAACCGGTCTATCTCTTCCTCGACAACGGGAAGGCCGAACTTCGGGATGCTGCACATCTGTGGGGAATGACCACCGGACAGACTACCGACGCGATCATGGATGAGCTGAAGGATCCAAGCGTTCGCGCTTCCTGTATCGGCCCGGCAGGCGAAAAACTTGTGCTGATCTCCTGTATCATCAATGAAAAAACCCGGGCAGCCGGCCGCGGCGGGGTCGGCGCAGTGATGGGGTCGAAGAATCTGAAAGCGGTCGCAGCCAGAGGTGATCTCGCAATCAAAACGGCAGATGAAGCAGGACTGAAAGCGGTTAAAGACCGCGTGAAAAAGAAGATCGAGGCAAACGGTATCGCCAAAGGTCTGCATGATTACGGAACGGCTGTTCTCGTCAACATCGTGAACGAGAACTATCTTATGCCCACCCGGAACTTCCAGACCGCCCACTTCCCGGAGGCGGAGAAGATCTCCGGCGAGACGATGGCAAAAACGATCCTCAAAAAACCCAAAGGGTGTTATGCCTGTATCGTTCAGTGCGGAAGGGTCCATGAGTTCGACGGCGAGACAGGTGAGGGGCCGGAGTATGAACCCGACTGGGCGTTTGGTGCTGACTGCGGGGTCGACGATCTCAAAATGATCGCCCGGGCAAATAATCTCTGCAACGAGTACGGGCTTGATGCAATCTCGGCGCCGGCAACGATCGCCTGTTTGATGGAGATGGCCGAGAAAGGGTATGTCAGCCACCCGATCCGGTTCGGCGATGCAAAAGGCATGCTGAAACTCGTGGAGCAGATCGCCTTGCGCGAAGGAATCGGCGATGAACTTTCAGAAGGATCCTTCCGGTTTGCGACGAAATACGGCCATCCGGAATACTCCATGAGCTCGAAAATGCAGGAACTGCCGGCGTATGATCCCCGGGGCATCCAGGGATACGGGCTTGCAGCAGCGACCTCGGTCCGCGGAGGAGACCATGTCTATGCGTATATGATCTCTCCGGAGATCCTCGGATCGCCGGAAAAGATCGATCCGTATCTGATCGAGGGAAAACCCCAGTGGGTCAAGACCTTCCAGGATCTGACCGCCGCCATAGATGCAACGGGTATGTGCCTCTTTACGTCCTTTGCTCTCGGAGCTGAGGATTACGCGGATCTCCTTTCGGCAGCAACCGGAATGAAGGTCGACGCCGGCGAACTTTTGAAGATCGGCGAACGGATATGGAATCTCCAGAAGCTCTATAATATCAAACGCGGGTTTTCCCGCAAAGACGATACTCTGCCGGCCAGGCTCCTGACCGAGCCGCTGAAAGAAGGCGCCCCTGCCGGTCAGGTTTCCCGGATCCATGAAATGCTCGACGAGTATTATACTCTTAGAGGCTGGGATCCGGAAGGGACTCCTACAAAGGAAAAGCTCAGAGAACTGGGGCTGATGTGAGCAGTCGGATCTTCCCGGACCATCTGATATGTCTACAGCGTCTCCTGACTCCCGGTTTTTGAGACAGATTCCTCTTTTCGGGAAAGAGGGGCAGAAGAAACTTAAGGACGCCCGTGTCCTCCTGGCCGGGGCAGGGGGTCTTGGTTCAGCGATCGCTTTGTACCTCGCCTCAGCCGGGGTCGGGTTTATCCGGATCGCCGATGAGGATGTTGTCGAACGGTCCAATCTCAACCGGCAGATCCTGTATCATGAAACCGACATCGGCGCATGCAAGGTAGAAGCAGCAAAAAAAACGATCCATTCCCTCAACAGCGGGATCGAAGTGGAGGCGGTCTGCCGGCATATCGATGAGAAGTCGGCGGGAGATATCGTTCGCGGGATGGATCTGATCATCGACGGGATGGACAACTTTGCTGCCCGCTACGTTTTAAATCGTGCCGGCCTCGATGAAAAGATCCCGTTCATTCATGGAGCCGTGAACGGGTTCTACGGGCAGGTGACAACGCTGATCCCCGGAATCACGCCGTGTCTGCGCTGTCTTGTACCAACAACGCCAACCTGGGAAAAGAAGGTGATCATCGGGGTGACCTGCGGAGTGATCGGCTCCATCGAGGCAAACGAAGCGGTCAAATATCTCACCGGGACCGGGAAGCTTCTGCAAAACCGGCTCCTGCTCTGGGACGGGCTTTTGGGCGAGGCTGAGTCGATCGAGATCGCCAGCTCTCCCGACTGCACTGACTGCGGTTTTTCAGAGAGGGAGCCGGATGGCCGGAGGATCGTATCATGAAGATCACCATAAAGGCGTTTGCCATGTTTCGCGAGGTCATGGATATACAGCTCGAGCTTGAGGTTCCGGCAGGCGGGACCGTCCGCACGCTTCTTTCTGACCTGACCGCGCGATACGCTGGATTGGATGCGCTGATGTTTGCTGCGCCGGATACGCTGCGTGACTTTGTCAATATCCTCAAAAACGGCCGGAACATCCATTTTATTGCCGGTCTTGACACCCCACTCGACGAAGGCGACCTGATCGCCCTGTTCCCTCCGGCAGCCGGCGGGTAAGGTGTCTCTTTGCCGAAACGTGATCACGGTATCTCTCCTCTGTATTCCCCGGATCCGTTCCCCGGCCCGGATTTAAAAATCACTCCGGATCTTCCGTCAAACCGTCCGGCGGCGTTCTCTGCTGGTATACACAACTATATATCCCAGGGAGACGTATAAAGAGTCGCAGTTATCTGTGGGAAATATCAGTAAGACTTTTTTGTCTCATTGTTTTTTTCGTGAGCATTTATGCTCCAAGGAAATCCTATCATGGAAAGAAGAAATAATTTTGGCGCACCACGCCAGTTTAATGACGGCCCACGCGAAATGACCAAAACAGTCTGCTCAGACTGTGGAAAAGAATGTGAGGTACCGTTCAAGCCAACAGAAGGCAGACCAGTCTACTGTCAGGAATGCCTTCCAAAACACCGGACCCCACGGAACCGGTTCTAATACTGTTTAGACACTCTGTCTAAACACATCATTTTTTTAGTCTGTTCTTTTGGCAGCTTTTTGTATCCTTTGCCCGCTTTGTCCCTTCATCAGTCAGATTCATCTGTCAAAAAATCCAACATGATAAATAATGGAGATTCAGATATACGGAAAAGCGGTGTTGGCCAGACGCGCCGAACCGGTTGATACGATAACCCCTGAACTTTTAGCCATTCTTGATGAGATGGTCCCGATGCTCAAAGAACACCGCGGAGTCGGTCTTGCAGCTCCGCAGATCGGGATCGGGAAACGATTCTTTGTGATGGATCCGGGAGACAAACTCAGAAAAGTCATCAACCCGGAGATCCTGAAAACCGGCAGCGCCTTTGCCGAGATGGAGGAGGGCTGTCTTTCTGTTCCCGGCATCCATAAAAAAGTCCGCCGTCCACGGCGCATCACGGTCAGATACACGAATGAAGCGGGTGAGCTGATCGAAGAGGAGCTGAAGGATTATCCTGCCCGGGTTTTCATGCACGAGTATGATCACCTCGAGGGGATCTTATTTGTCGATAAGGTATCGCCGATCGCAAAAAAGATGATCGCAAAGCAGCTCGAGGATCTGACCCGAAAGGAGGCGTAACGTGCGTGTCCTTTTCATGGGAACGCCGGAGTATGCCCTTTCCTCTCTTCGTGCGGTTTCTGCAGAGCACGAGATCGTGGGGATCCTGACCCGGGCCGATAAACCAAACCGGCGGGGAAACAAGGTCGAGTTTTCGCCGGTGAAGGTGTTCGCTCTCGAACACGGGATCCCGGTTTTTCAGCCGGAGGATATGAAGGATCCGGCTCTGTTCGAACAGCTGAAGGCTCTTTCCCCGGATATTTCGGTCGTTGTGGCATTCGGGATGATGATCCCGGATGCGATCATCGATCTCCCGAAATACAACACGATCAATCTGCACGGCTCGCTTCTGCCGAAGTACCGGGGAGCAGCTCCGATGCAGTATTCTGTGCTGAACGGGGATTGTGAGACCGGGGTCTCGATCATGTACGTGGCTTCGCGTCTGGATGCCGGTGATGTGATCCTTTCCAAATCGGTTCCCCTGGGGGAAAACGAAACCTACGGCGAGGTACATGACCTTCTGGCCGATCTCGGGGCACAGGCGCTGACCGAGGCGCTGACCCTGATCGTGTCGGGAGAGGTCACCCGGACTCCCCAGGATGAAGCGAAGGTGACGTTTGCCCCCTCCATCTCGAAAGAGGAGTGTGTGATCGACTGGACCCTTCCGGCGGCCACGGTGCATAACAGGATCCGCGGGCTTTCCCCGATCCCGGGAGCAAACACCAGGCTTCCGGACGGAAAACTCCTGAAGATCTACCGCTCAGAAAAGGTCTCCGGAGAGTATGCCGGAGAGCCGGGAGAGATCGTCGGTCTGATAAAAAAGAAGGGACCTGTCGTGATGACGGGAGACGGCGCTGTGTGCATTCTTTCTGCAAAACCGGAAGGAAAACGCGAGATGCCGGGCTTTGAGATCGTGAACGGTCATTATCTGAACGTCGGCGACCGGCTCTGATCCTGCTCTTTTTTTGGAGATTAAACAAGGCGTTACGCGGGGCGATCTCAAATGAAAAAACAACTGAAGTCGTTTGGGACGTACTTCGATTTCGTGTATGGTCAGGGGTGGATGCATGAGATAAAACCAACCGCGAATCTCCGCGAATTAACGCGAATCGCATTTTCCTTACGTTCGGGTGCTCTGCTTCGGCTGATCGCCTCCGCAGGAATCGCACCCTCTCTTGAAAAATGCTGAGGAAAAACCCGCGTGCGGGTTTTTCTGTTGATTCATTCTTTTTCGATTACATCAAATGAGAAGGTTACGGAGAGAAAAACCGGCACGCCGGTTTTTCCAATAGAATTTTTCCAGACGGTGTGCGATTCGCGCAGATTCGCGATTGCGTGCAAGCCGAAGGCTTGCGTGCCGCCTCAAGCGGGCTTTGCCCGCTTGGGCTTATTCGCGGTGGAATTCTCATACATATAGACCAGGCCTTACCCTTCCCGAATTGGATTGTGATTAACACCGCGTAAGTCCTATTAAAAAAGAGAAGGGGGTGCTCAGTCGGTCGACATCGCTTCGACCGGGTTGAGGTTCGCTGCTTTCCATGCAGGATAGAGACCTGAAATCAGGCAGACGATCAGCCCGATAAGAATACCGATCGGCACATACACAAGAACGGCCGGACTCAGCATCGCTTCGACCGATCCGATCATCCCAAGCAGCATCACCGGCGCTGCGATCAGCGCGAGCAGCGTTCCGGCAACGGCGCCGATCAGTCCGATCAGTCCTGCTTCGTACAGGAACATCTGCAGGATCTGACTCCGGTAGGTCCCGATACTCCGGAGAATACCGACTTCCCTCGTCCGCTCCTTCACGCTCATCAGCATCACATTTGTGATGGCCACTGCTGCCACCAGAAGCGAGATACCGCTGATGATCGTCGTAAAGATGCTGGACATGGACATGATCTCATCGAAGACCTCCATGATCTCATAGGAGTTCAGGATATAGACCGTATCATCCGAGTCTTTATCCTCCTTGCCGTTCATCTTCTTCTCGATCGCGTCATCGATCGGGGTCAGCTCTGTCGGGTCATAGGCCTTGACGATGACCTTGTCATACAGCCCGTGATTATCGCCGACAAGTCCGGTGTACCACTCGATCGAGCCGACGACCGCGCTGCTTGTGGAGAATCCAAGGGTCATCATCCCGGTATCCTCTAAGATCCCGACGACCCTGGACGTGACCTCCTGGCCGCCCGAGTTCAGCATGATCATCCGGCTTCCGATCCGGAGATCATTGTCCTCGGCAAAGGTCTCGCCCACGACCACATTGGTCGAACCGCGCGGAAGGGTTCCCTGGATAAGGGTGGCGATCTTCTCGAGATCATTTGCATCCATACCGGATACCGAGGCCATCGCCGTTTCTTTCCCGATATAGACGTACTTCGTCGACGAGTACATCGGAATGAACTCATACTCTTTGGTTACGGATTTTACCGCCGACTCGATGTCTCTGAGATCTTTAGCGGAGAAACCTGTCGTCGTCGTTCCGTCGATCACCTTTTCACCGACCGGCGAGATCGTCAAGGTATCTGCCGTATCGGAGATCATCGAGTTCATCTCCTCGGTAAAACCGGCGCTGATCATTCCCATCCCGCAGATGGCAAACACGCCGATCACGATACCGATCATCGAAAGGATCGTCCGAAACTTATTCAGTTTCAGATTCCTGACCGCCAGTGAAAGGATCATCGGCGAGTAGATCTTCTGCCAGATCGATTTATTCTCTTCACTCATTGACGATCTCACCATCCTTAATGATCACTATGCGCTCGGCATATTCAGCCGTTTTCGGATCATGGGTGACCATGACGACCGTTCTTCCCTGGGCATGCAGATCTGTGAGGATCTCCATGATCTGCGTACTCATCTTCGAATCGAGATTTCCGGTCGGTTCATCGCACAGAAGAAACGTCGGATCGTTTGCAAGAGCGCGGGCAATGGATACTCTCTGCTGCTGACCGCCGGAAAGTTCATACGGCGTATGCTGCATCTGGCCTTCGGTCAGTCCGACCATCGTAAGAAGATCTCTGGTCCGCGTCGTCGTGTCCTTGTGTCCGTATTTTAAGATCAGCGGATACTCCACGTTTTCATATGCGGTCAAGAGGCTGATCAGGTTGAACTTCTGAAAGATGAATCCGATCGTCTCTCTCCGGTGCAGGGTCAGCTCATCGTCCGTCATCTCAGACGTCGACTTTCCGTTGATCTTTATCTCCCCGGATGTAGGCACATCCAGGCATCCGATCATGTTCATCAGTGTGGATTTGCCTGAACCTGACGGTCCCATGATGGCCACAAATTCCCCTTTCTGAATGGAGAAGTCTACGTGGTTTAATGCATGGACGTCGCCTGCCGGCATCGGATATATTTTGGAGACGTCATGCAGTTCGACCACCGGGATCGGATTCATGGCTTACTTCCGCGCAAATATTTTCCCTTTCTTCCAGGCGGCAAATCCGCCGGCAAGAATGACCAGGATCACAATAACGATCAGAACGGCCGCGACCGGGTTCGATCCGCCGCTGGTTTGTGCTTCCGTGACTGCTGAAGTGGTCGGCACTTCCTGCTTTTGCGTGTAGGTGTTTCCGTTGACGTCTTTATAGGTAAAGACCAGGGTCACTTTGCCGTCGGCCGGGTTGCTGAAGGTCACTTCGAACTCGGAAAGTCCGTCTTCGTCCAGTGATCCGACGACATAGGAGGGGTAAAGACCGGTTTTCGTGACGCCTTCGGTGGTGACGACCAACGCCTTTGCGGTCGTAAGGCCTGCATTGTTCACATCGCCGATGACCGTGTAGGAGCTGCCGGTGTTTTTCACTTCGATGTTGTTGACGATGAGTTCGGCACCGGTTTTGGAGACGCCGGACTCAAGAGGGATGGTGATGCTCTCGGTATGCCAGGCAGGCCCGTTTCTATATCTGACATCAAAAGTGACCTCTTTTGTTTCTTCAGCGGTCGAGACGCTCAGGGTCCCGTTTGCCGCTTTGTTCGCGTCGATCGTTCCAAGGAAGAGGGAGGTCTGTTTGGAGGTGACACCGGTTCCGGAAGCGCTGATCTCAACTGCCTCGATCGCGTTCATTCTGAGATTTCCGATCGTGAGAGCGACAGTTTGCGTAGTGTCAGGCTCGAAGACATCCGGGCGTCCCGTGACCGAGATCACGATGCTCTTATCATCAACGATGACTGCGAAGGGGTATTTCAGATAATTGCCGCTGTTTCCGTCAAAATCGACGTACAGGACCGGATAGAAGGTCCCGGTTTTTCCCGTCGAGATGACCGGCAGGGATAACGTGAACGTATCTCCCGCGCCGACTCCCCCGATCGGGTTCTGATACGGGGTCACGGTCGATTTGATTCCGTCAGAGTCTTTGATAAAGATCTGATTGACCGGAACGAACGTGCTGCCGGTATTTCTAAGCGTTACGGTAATGATTCCCGAGTCGCCGGGCATCAGGGACTGCGGATACATGGAGAAATCGGTAATGACAAAGGTTGACTGGTTTGCAGCCGATACTGCCCCTGTGCCGGAGAGGATCAAAGCGCAGACGATGCATGCTGCGATAAGTATACGTCGAAGATTATTTCTGTTCATGAAAGACCTTTAGCTATTTTTGTTCTTAATAAATTGTGGGCGGGGGGATAAATAGTTTCCATGTCTTTTTCTCATCTGTCAGTGGATAGGGATTTTTCAGAATAATACTTCGTTATTTCCAAAAAAATCCTCTTTCGCGCTTTAGCGGGTTTTGAAATGCCGTCCGGCGTTCATGCCGGAAAGCTAATATATCCATGTGAGACTAATGAACATCATGTCAGAATGACTGGCGCGAAATTTGTGTGGTGATATTTATGAGTGAAACGGTACAAAAAACGATCCGGTACAGAGTTGGAATAATCGGCGGAACCGGTAATATCGGTGAGGGTCTTGCCCGCCGTATATGTATCGGCGGGAAGTATGATGTCTCACTTGGATCACGCGACCCGGCAAAAGCCGAAACCGCGGCTGACGGAGTGACCTGCTGTCTTGCCGAGCGCAAATGCGAGATCGGGGCGACATGCAGCGGCGGATCGAATGCGAGCGTCTGTGATGCCGACATTATTATCTTGTCAGTGCCGTTCGACAAGGTCGAGTCGACGATCGAGACGATCGGAAAGTCCGCGTTCGAAAACAAGATCGTGGTCTCGCTGATCAATCCGATGCTCCGCTTCCCAAAAGAGAAGTACTTCCTGCCTGACCGTCCGGCGGAAGGCTCGGCAGCTCTCGCGATCAAAAAGATGCTTCCTGCATCTGCAAAACTCACGACAGCCTTCAACAACGTTGCCTCCGGCAAATGGATGGAGCTTGATGAGGAGCTTGACTACTCGGTCTGTGTCTGCGGAGATGACGAGGAGGCAAAACGGATCGTGATGGATCTTGTCGCGAGCGTTTCAAAACTCGTCCCCCTGGATGCCGGTCCGCTTGCCTGTGCGGCGACGATCGAAAGCATCACGCCTCTTGTCATTACCCTTGCCATGAGAAACGGGCTCAAAGACGTCGGCGTATACTTTAAGTAACGATGATTTCCCCGCCGGAGAACCGGGCCGATACCGCCCGGCCATCCGGCAGAACCGATCCGAACATGACGCAAAATCTGCAAAACGATATCCTTACACCGGATTCCGGCCCGAGAGACCGGAGGTTTTTGAAAACGGAACGGGCCATCCGCTGCGCTTTCATCGATCTCGTCGCGGAGAAAGGATTCGATGAACTGTCGGTGAAGGATATCGTCGATGCCGCTGATATCGGCCGGGGGACCTTTTATCTGCATTACAAAGACAAGTATGATCTTCTGGAGTCATTTGAGACCCAGATCGGCAACGATCTCCGGGAGATCATCAGAGGAGAGGTGTTTCCCCTGACGGAGGGCCGGACGCTGACCAAAACCGTTGTGGCGCTGTTTGCCTATTTTGAAGAAAACATCCGGGTTATGCGGGCGCTTTTCGGCGAGAAGGGATCCTGCTCGTTTCAGACACGGCTCAAAGAACGTCTCTGGCATGATGTTTTTGCGGAAAAACTGGTTACCGTGGCATTGCAGGACAGTTTTGCCGTCCCGCTCGAGTATCTTCTTGCCTACGTCAACGCATCGCATTTCAATGTGTTTCTGACCTGGATCCAGAAAACGGATCATGAACGCGAGTCTCCCGAAGAGATCGCCAGGATCATTTTAAAAATAAGTCTCCTTTCGCCTTACCGGATCAGATGATATACGGGTGAAAGGCCGGTCTTTTCAAAAGCGCGGACGACCTCCGTCTCCGGCGAATCTTTTCGGTAGAAAAGGTGCGAGTCGCAAAAACAGTCGGAGCAGCCGAACTTTTCCACTCTGTCCCCTCCGATATTCTGTGCAAGCACGCACTCCAGCCGCTCTGGTGTTTTTGCACAGAAGACGCCCTTAAGCGTGATTTCACCGGCTGCCATCAGGTAGTCGATGTGCCATTTTGGTTTTCTGTACTGTTCATGAAAGAATCTGATGTGCCGGCTGACCCTTGAGAGTCCTCCCGAACCAAGAGCCGAGCCTGCATACAGATACCAGCCTTTTTTGAACGCTGTCGGCCCGAGTGCGCCGATCGTTATCGTGCACTGCTCAGCGCAGGAAAGGATCAGACAGTAAATGCCTTTATCCATATCGTTCCAGAAACTGTTTCGACAAAAGGACATGGCGTTTTGCGTCAGTTACGACCGGCATGTCATGTCCGGGCCAAAGCGAGTTGACCGGAAGTTCCGCGAGTTTGGAGATCGAACCGACCAGATCCCCCCGGCTGCCGGTCGGCAGATCGAACCGACCAAACGACCCTTCCGGAAAGATCGTGTCCCCGGCGATGAGCGCTCCGTCTGATTCCCGAAACAGGCTGATGCTTCCGCGGGTATGTCCCGGCGTGTGGTACACCCTGAACCCGCCGACCGTATCGCCGTCTTTTAAGATCTTTGCCGGATACGCCGTCGGTCTTTGACCAAACTGATGCGAGAGGCTGATCCGCGGATCGGATAAAAACGGCAGATCATACTCCCCGATCATGACCTCTGCACTGCAGAGTTCTGCAAGCTCCAAAAGATTTGCCGTGTGATCAAAGTGTCCGTGTGTCAAAACGATCGTATCGATCTGCTCTCTGTAAGGATATACGGCGTCCGCCGATACGGCCGCGTCAACTAATATATTGCCGGCAACATAAGAGTTCGCCCGCCACCCGGTGCCCGAAAGCCAGATTATTGACTCGTTCATACTTCTGATATCTTCTGCTTCCCTGGTTTAACTTTCTTTGTATAACCTATAATGCGAAAGGAAACCAAATAGGTACGTACCTATGCACTCTATAATCCAGAGCTGCCTTCACGGAGATTTATCCGGAGTTGTCGAGGCTGCAAAATCCGAGGGAATGACGCCGGAGGCCCTTTCCAGAAATATCATCGCCGGCCGGACCATTCTTCTGCAAAACGAGACGCGTGAATACAAACCCTGTGCGATCGGCGAAGGAACCTCTGTCAAAATAAATGTGAATATCGGAACTTCCGGCGTCACCTGCGACCCGGCAAAGGAGATGAAAAAAGCTCAGGCTGCAATCGATAACGGCGCCGATGCGATAATGGATCTTTCCACAGGCGGCGATCTTGCGGCGATGAGAAAAGAGATCCTCAAACTCAGCATCCCGGTCGGGACCGTGCCGATTTATGAAGCGGTCCGCCGGGCGGGCAACGTCGTTGACCTGACGTCCGACATCCTGTTTTCCGTGATCCTTGATCAGGCAAAACAGGGCGTGGATTTCATGACGCTTCACTGCGGTGTGAATCTGGAGGTTCTCGACGCCCTGACCCTTGATCCGCGGGTGATGGGAGTCGTTTCCCGGGGAGGATCGTTCCATACGGCGATGATGATTTCAAGCGGCGAGGAGAATCCGCTCTATAAAGAGTATGATTATCTTCTCGAGATCCTGGACGAATACGAAATTTCCCTGTCGCTTGGCGACGGGATGCGTCCCGGAGCTTACGTCGATTCAACGAAACTTGCCAAATCCCAGGAGTATCTGACGCTGGGAAAACTTGCCAGACGCGCCAAAGACAAAGGGATCCAGCGGATGATCGAAGGGCCGGGGCACATGGACTACAACGAGATCTCCTACAATGTAAAAATGATCAAGGAAATCACGGACTTCGCGCCGCTGTATCTTTTAGGTCCGCTGGTCACGGACATTGCTCCGGGGTATGACCATATCACGGGGGCGATCGGCGGGGCAGCTGCAGCCTGTGCCGGAGCGGATTTCCTGTGTATGGTCTCGCCTTCAGAGCATCTCGCTCTTCCCGATGTAAATGACATCATCGAGGGTACCCGGGTCTGCAAAGTCGCAGCCCATGTCGGAGACCTTTCCCGCCGAAGGGAGGCCGAGCTTGCCCGCCAGGCAAAAATGGCCGAGGCACGCAAAAATCTCGACTGGCAGGCGCAGTATGATCTTTCGCTGTTTGGCGAACATGCAAAAAAGATCCATGACCGGGACGGGGCATGTGAGACCTGTTCGATGTGCGGGGACCTTTGCGCGATAAAGATCGTGGAAAAAGCTCTCGAGAAAAAGATCTAAATTAGTTCCCCGGAGGAAACGACACCGGAGATGCTCCCGCACTCTTCATAAAGCGGGGCATTTCTCCACCGGAGCGTCTTCTCGGTCCCGTCTTTACATAAGACAGCTCCCACATACGCATAATCATCGTCACGGACCTTTCCAGCAATGATCTTCTGGAATCCGTCCATCCGCTGTTTTCTGACCTGTTCAGGGACCGCAGTCATAAACCAGTTCCTGCCCATCAGCTCCGCTTCGGTATAGCCGAGGATCTTCGTGCCGTATCTGTTCAGCATCTCGACATTCCCGTCCCGGTTCACCATCACCAGCACAACGCCGGCAACATCAAGATAGCTTCTCGTCCGGTCGCGTTCCCGCTGAAGTTTCTCCTGCACCAGACACCGTGAGGCGACCGTGCTTATCTGAAACGCCGTCGATACAAGCAGGGTCCTTCTGACCGTATCCGGGGAGAGGGGCGTTTTTGACCCCAGGATCACGCAGGCGACTGCCCTTCCGTCGAATATCACCGGCATCAGAACCAGTGATTTCGCCTGATCCATCGGAGATGCTGCTGATTCCGGCAGAAGCTTCATCCGGTGTTTATCGAATATCACCGGCTCACCTTTCCTGATGATCCGGTGAATGATCGAATCAGTATGGATCGCCGGAGCAAATCTTCCGTCTTTTGCCCGGAACAGGGTGTAATCATCAAAAATACTGCGCTGGTAGATCGCCACCGATTCGTATCCGGATATCTTCGGGAGCATCTCAAGAAGGGGATCCCACATCTCCTGGGTCGTCGAAACGCCTTCGAGAATAAATGCGAGTTCCCGGCTCATCATCTGCCGCTGCCGGTCAGCGTCCTCTTCGGTGATGTCGTTGACGATCGTCAGCAGATACCGGCGGTCGACTGAGAGCTTCATCGGAATGACCCGCGCGGAGATGTATCTGGTCTCTCCGTTGACGACGATCCGGTCCTCGGATACCCGGACTTCATCGCCGGTCAAAGCAACCGTGTCGTGTGCTTCGGTCAGCCGGACGGATCCGATCTTCGCCAGGACCTCCTTTGAAGTCATACGGGAAAGCTCAGCGCGTGATTTCTGCAGAAACAGCTCAGCGGATTTGTTCACATAATAGTATTTCCGGGACTCCATCCCGATCACCGTGATGATCGCCGGAATATTGTTCATCACCGAGTCAAGGAATCTCTTCCACCGTTTTGCCCCGAGCTCCGCATCCCTCCGGTCGGTAACGTCCCGCAGAGCGCCGTTGTAGCCGAGAAAAATGGATCCTTCCTGTTCAAGAAGGACCGGGGATCCGGAAAATTCGCAGTAGATCTTTCTGCCGTCTTTGCAGATGAAGGGGAACTCCGGGAGGGTGAACCCGTTTTCCCGGGAGACCGCTGATGCAAGTTCCCAGTCGAAACGGGCCGCCGCTCCTTTGGGCATGAACGCCGAGAGTTTGCGCCCGTTCAGCTCCTCCGGCAGATAACCTGTCACGCTGGTTATCTGGGGGCTGATGTACTGGATGCAGAATGTTTCATCGACGGACCAGATGACATCATGGATCGTTTCGACGAGACGGCGAAACATCGCCTCGCTTTGTTCAAGCGCGGCTTCCGAGTTGACTTTTTCGGTGATATCGTCCCAGACAACGGTAACGCCGGGGCGTCCGTCGGAGAGGACCATGGGATAGATCCGCTGATCCAGATAACTTTCGGTACCGTTTTTCAGCAGACGAAGTTCGCTTCTGACCATTTCTCCCTGAAGGGCCGCTCTGATCTGGTCGGTCAGGACATCACTGCAGAATGTTTTGCAGGCGCTTTCATACACATATTTTCCGATGATCTGGTCGGATTCTGCGCCAACAAAGGAGAGTAATGATTCGTTTGCCTGAATGACCCTGAGATCCGCATCGATCAGCAGCACCATCTCAGAGGAGAGGTTGAGCATCGCGGATACGGGGACCCGTTTTGATAAGAAAAAAACCTTGGCTTTGCCAAAGGTGCGCATCTCGACCCGGCCGGACACCAGCAGATTATCCATGTATCGCGCTATGGTGTTTCGGTTCAGATGCGTGGCGTCGGCGATCTCCGTGACTGACATCCCCCGGGGATTCTCCCGTAAAAGCGTGAGTATTTCAGAGAATTCGCCAGTCTGCTCTGCCATTACACTTTATTTGGTTCGGGAAATAATAATGCTTTGCACTATGCAGTGCATCTATGCCCATCATCAATGCCGTGCATTGGTAGATATATTTAAATATAAGAATGACAAATAGTATTGTAGCAGCTTGTGAGAAGAGCACAAGCGGCAAACAGACCCGTGAACAAAATCAGTTCTGTAAAATGGGAAACAAGGACACACCACACACATACCTGCCTTTTCCACAGAATATACACCTCACAAAACACCACAAAAACACCACACCACTACAGTTTTCGGGTCTGTTCCATAAAATACTCAGGTTAATGACACGTACCACTCTCTCTTAAAACCTCTCCAATTTTTTTAGGTTTTTCCCTTCTTTGCCGGAAGGGGAAATCTATTCAGATCACTGACCTGTTCTTTGCGCTTGTTTTCCGCAGAGCGGGCGGTTTTGTTTTCGTCAAAACAGCGGACAGGAATTAAAATAAAAAAGCAGGATGGTCAGACAGATTCACGGACAGGAGTATGAATCCACCATGCCGATCTCGCGGTCATCCTCTTCCTCTCCGGGTATCGCCACCGGATACCGGCCGGTAAGACATCCCAGGCAGAGGTTTTCCCGGGGGATCCCGATCGCCTGAATAAGCCCGTCCAGCGAAATATGGGCCAGACTGGTCGCATCGATCTCCGTCTCCACTTCCGGAACGGATTTTTTCGAGGCGATCAGTTCATTTCTTGTCGGAAAATCGGTTCCGAGATAACAGGGCGCAATGATCGGCGGCGAAGCGATCCTGAGATGCAGTTCCTTTGCGCCGAACTCGCGCACAAGAGACAGGATCTTTTTCGAAGTCGTCCCCCGGACGATACTGTCATCAACCAGGACCACAGACTTGTCTTTGATATGGCCGCGAACAGGATTCAGCTTCATCCGAACGGCGATCTCGCGTTTTTCCTGGGTCGGCATAATGAATGTCCGGCCCGTATACCGGTTTTTGATCAATGCTTCCCGGAACGGAATGCCTGATTCACGGGAAAAGCCGGTAGCCGCCGCGGTCCCGGAATCCGGGATCGGCGAGATCAGATCCGCTTTTGCCGGAGCTTCCTGTGCGAGAAGCGCGCCGGTCTTTCTGCGGACTTCATACACCGACACGCCGTCGATGATCGAATCCGCCCGCGCGAAATACACATACTCAAACATACAGTGGGCACAGGACTTTGCTTTCATCATACTGCGGGAAAATACTTCTCCTCCCTGCAGTCTGACACTCTCTCCGGGAGCGATATCCCGGACGAACTCTGCCCCGAGCGTATCCAGCGCCACGCTTTCCGAAGCGAGGATGTGTCCACCGGCCTCCGTCTTCCCAAGACACAGCGGTTTGATCCCGAGCGGATCCCGGAATGCATACAGCGTTCCATCCAGCATAAAAATCACCGCATACGACCCGCTGATCTTGCGCATACAGTAACTGATCGCTTCGTCGGGCGTGTGATCATGGATGATCTCGTTTGCAAGGATCGCCGCGATCACCTCCGTATCCGATGTCGTGGAAAAGATATGCCCGTGTCCTTCGTATTCGTATCTGAGTTCATCCGTATTGATCAGATTCCCGTTGTGCACGAGTGAAAGGGAATGCCCCCGGAACATAAAATGGAAGGGCTGGATGTTCTCCGGTTTCGACCCTCCGGTCGTCGGATATCTCACATGCCCGATGCCGGTCGTTCCGGTCAGACGTTCGAGCACAGGTCCGCTAAATACTTCGGCCACCAGTCCGTAGCCTTTGTATTTATGTACGGTCTCACCATCATACGTGAAGATGCCTGCACTCTCCTGACCCCGGTGCTGGAGTGCATATAATGCCAAGTATAATGATCCCGATACCTCAGCCGTATCGGTAATGCCTGCGATGCCGCACATGTTGTGTAAATATTGGCTGTATTCAGATATAGGTTTAACAGACGAAGACCGCGGTCGCGACAACGGTCGTCCAGCTGCCGTTTGTATCCGTCTCGGCTGCAATACTGATGTTGCTGGTTTTCACGATATCCCCGCCCTCTTTTTCAAGAATTGTTGCAAGCATCGTTCTTGCCAGCTCTTCGGCATATTCTCCGCACGCCTCTTCCGAGACCCCGAAACAGTGATGCTCCGAAAGATACCCGTGCTGCCTGTCATGGATCTTTGGAACGGCAAGTCCGATAGCTGCCGCTATCGTCTGATCCGGCTCGTTCGATGCGTTTTTCGCCATCACGCAGTACACGATCTCCCCGGGTCTCAGACAGGCGAGCCCCTCCTCGCGCGAGACGATATCCGCGTCCGGCGGCATGATCGAAGAAACGTACACCAGATTGAATGGGGCGATCCCTGCGTTTCTGAGGGCCATCTCGAACGAAACGAGCTGATCTTTGTGAACACCCCGGCCTTTCGTAAAGAATACTTTTGCAGGAACTACCATCGTAGTTAATTGGTCTCATTAACTAGCTCTTAAGGGTTGTGTTAGAGGACCAAGACCTGAAGCGAGTGGATTAAAATACGGTGATATCCTATTAATTGTTACGTACAAAAACCCGGCCGGGGTATGAACTGCCCCAAACCGGCTTTTTGAACAGAACACCAGTAAATCGAGGAAGTAATTGATGGCGGATTCAGTAGTTGACAGTATTTTAGCGGCGAGATATTACCGCACCGGTGAGGCATCGTTTGAAGATGTCTGCAGGCGGGTTGCAGATGCATTAGGTGAGACACCGGAAGAGACAAAGGAATACTTTGACGCGATGATGACCTTGTCGTTTCTTCCAAACTCTCCGACACTGATGAACGCGGGAACTCCGCTCGGCCAGTTATCGGCATGTTTCACCCTCCCGGTGAGCGATTCACTCCCGGAGATCTTTGACGCGATCCGCTGGGGAGCGATCATTCATCAGTCGGGAGGGGGCACAGGCTACAACTTCTCCCATCTCCGTCCCGAAGGCTCCCCGGTCCGTTCAACAGACGGCGTAGCATCCGGTCCGGTCTCGTTTATGCGGGTCTTCAATGCCGCCACCGATGTCATCAAACAGGGCGGCAGACGCCGCGGGGCAAACATGGGTATTTTGAACGTCTGGCATGCCGACATCATGAAGTTCATCAAAAGCAAAGCCAAAGAAGGTGACTTCAGCAACTTCAATATCTCGGTCATGGTCTCGGACGCGTTCATGGACCTGGTCGTAAACGGCGAAACGGACAAGGTCTGGGTGACCGGCGCCGACGGTACAGAAATAACCGTCGGAGAGATCTGGCAGGGCATCATCGAAGGAGTCTGGAAGAACGGCGAACCAGGCATCCTCTTCTACGATACGATCAATAAGAAAAATCCCACCCCCAGCCTTGGGGATATCGACACCACCAACCCCTGCGGCGAACAGCCGCTTCTTCCCTTCGAATCCTGCGTTCTCGGCAGTATCAACCTGGCAAAGTTCGTCAGAGCCGACGGGATCAACTACGAAGCTCTCGACAACATGACCAGAATGGGTGTCAGGTTCCTCGATGCCGTCATCACCAAAAACGTCTTCCCGATCCCGGAGATCCGTTCGGCGACCAACCGGACACGAAAGGTCGGTCTTGGTCTGATGGGCGTCCATGATGCGATGCTCATGCTTCGGATCCCGTATGATTCAGAAGCAGGCAGAAACTTCTGCACCGAAGTGATGGAGCGGGTCAACAATGTCGCCGTCGAAGAGTCTGTCATTCTCGGGAAAGAAAAGGGCACGTTCCCCGCATATGAAGGAAGTGTCTGGGATAAGCAGGGAGTCATTATGCGAAACGCCGCCCTCACCACCATCGCCCCGACCGGAACGATCTCACTTCTCGCAGGCTGCTCGTCCGGTATCGAACCCGTCTTCTCGTTTGCCTACACCCGGAGAAACACGGTCGGCAAAACATTCGTGATGGTCCACCCCTACTTCGAAGCGGAACTCAGACGCGTCATCGCCTCGCTCGGCTTTGACGGCGCCAAAGCGGAAGCAAAACGCGATGAGATCATCAACCATGTCCATGAAACCGGATCGGTCCAGGATGTCGACTGGCTGCCGGATTCATTCAAAGCGGTTTTCAAGACCGCTCTGGATATCGGCTGGAAGGATCATGTCTTAATGCAGGCGGCATTCCAGAAACATGTCCATGCCTCGATCTCGAAGACGATCAACATGCCGGTCTCCGCATCGAAAGAGGATGTTGAACAGGCAGTCCTTCTTGCATGGAAGGAGGGGATCAAAGGCATGACCCTCTACCGAACCGGGTCCCGGGAGGATGTTGTTCTCGCTCTCGAGAAGCAGGAGTCCGCAAAGCCTGCCGACGTCCCGGAGAAGCCGGCTCCCGGCACCGTCCCGCAGTTACTCTTCACCCGCCCGCGTGAACTGGTCGGAAGGACCTTCCTTGCTCAGTCGGGATGCTGCCGCCTGTATATCACGGTGAACACGATGGACGGAAAGCCCATGGAAGTGTTCATCCGAACCGTCGGAGCCGGATGCGAAGCGAGCAGCAATGCTCTCGGCCGGAGTATCAGCACGGGTCTCCAGAACGGGGTGCCGTATGAGAAGTTCGTAAAACAGTTTGCGAAAGTGAACTGTGTTTCCGCGATCAAAAACAAAAACTCGGAAGGTATGTCCTGTGCCGATGTGGTTGGGAAATGCATCGAGCTTGCGGCAACCAATCAGGCGATCACGACACTGGATAACTGGTCTTTGACCCCAGTCACTCCGGGAGAAAAGAAAAACCCGCCCTGCCCCGAGTGCGGCGAGCCTCTGGACTTCGGCGAGGGCTGTAATATGGGCATCTGCAAACACTGCGGATGGAGCGGATGCAGCTGAGATTTTACCAATATCAGCACATCCCTCTTTTTTAAGGAGGATTCGCGCCGCAGAATTTGCGAATCGAATCCGCCTCCCCCTTTCTCCTTATTTTCTCGGGAAGTATGAGAGCAGATCCCACGCCAGGGACTCAGCCTTCTTTTCATTGGTCATCATTGTGTCCAGACGGTGAGCTCCCGGCACTTCGATCGCTGAATCTTTGATATCCTGAATAAATAGATCCACTACATCCTTGTAGACCTGCCAGGTCCCGTAGGACGTCGATTCATATCCCCATGCCTTCATCAGGGCGGCGGCAGGTCCGCTGACAGGCCGGTTTCCGATAAACGGACTAACGGCCACCGTAAACGTATTCTGCAGAGCCTCGCGGACCCCTTCACACTCAAGGATCGGGCCGATACTCGTCACCGGATTCGACGGACCGATGATCACCCCGTCACTTGCTTCGATCGCTGCCAGAACTTCGGGCGTCGTTTTCAGCGGTTCACTGTCGGCGGTTTTTCTCACCACTCCGGTGATCTCCACATTCCCGCGCAGTTTCACCCAGTACTCCTGATAATGCATCAGGGTCCCATCTTCACAGACGACATAACTCGTCACCTCCTGATCCGACATAGGCAGGATCTTTGCCGATATCCCATAGCCTTTCGCGATCTTCTCCGTTGCCTTCGTCAGACTCATCCCCTGCCGCAAAAACTCGGCGCGGGCAATATTTGTGGCCCGGTCACGATCCCCAAGCGGCAGAAGCTCCGTATATCCAAGCTTTTCCATCGCATGGAACGTTTCAAACGAATCCCCGCGGATCCCCCACCAGGAATCCGTGTTCAGCAGTCCGGAAAAAAGATACTGCACGGTGTCGATATCCGGAGAAACATACAGACCCGACATTCGGATATCCTCTGCCGTATTCACGACGACCGTGATCTCGTGATCGCGCAGGATCTGCCGGAGACCCCGGATGAGTTTGGGCGTTCCTGTGCCGCCGGAAAAAACAGTGATCATTGCTAAAGGGAATTGGACGGGGGATGTTATGAAAATTATGGATTCGCCGGGAGTTTTGCTTTCAGCGCAGAAACGAACTCATCCATACCGGCGACCCCTGCCGGAATGATCGCGCCCTGCAGAGAATCCACATAGATATACACCGCCCCGTTCCCGGTCACGATATCCTTTACCGATGCATACGGCGAAACAGAAATATTTGGCCCGATCGAAAAATGCATCCCGTCCTCTTCGAGCGACAGAGCGGCCTGCATCTCCCAGGGGGCGTTCGATCTGCCTTCCCGCAGATACTTTCTCAGATTCCTGTCGATGATCTTCCAGTAAAACTTTGGATAGACCAGATAGATCAAAACGGCAGTGATCACTCCTCCGGCGACCCCTGCCCAGATGTAAGTGAATCCGGAAAAAGTCACGGCAAGCAGGACAGGCAGGAAAAAGAACACGCCCGCCATATACACGCGTGAACGTGCAAACTGGGATCTCATGGAACGAGAACGGGCGTAATGGGATTTATTGAACGCGATATAGTCGTTCTCGGTTAACGTATACTCGAGATGCATTACCATTCGGTAGGTTTTGGAGATACAAGAAGTTTCCCAAAAAAAAGTTACTGGCCTGCCGGTGAGATATGCCGGCAGCAGCAGGAGCATTCGTTTTTGATATCCAGAGGGAACGTCCCGCCCGAACACGCCATACACAGATCCTCTGCAGGAATCCCGATCGAAGCGACGAGATCCTCGGTCGAAACATACTTCAGGCTCGTCGCGTGGATCTTTTCGCGGATCGACTCCAGATCAAGGCCGGCCGCGATCAGCTCATCACGGGTCGGCAGATCGACCCCGAAATAACACGGGGCAACGATCGGCGGTGATCCGATCCGGAGATGGACCTCATCGGCGCCGAAATCTTTGACCATGTCCACGATCCGAAGCGAAGTCGTTCCCCGAACGATACTGTCGTCAACCAGAATGACCGACTTGCCGGTCACGTGGCGGCGGACCGGATTCATCTTCATCCGCACTGCGTTCTCCCGGAGATTCTGGGCCGGCATAATGAAGGTCCTGCCGACATACCGGTTCTTCAGCAGACCTTCGATATAGGGGATACCGGACTCGGACGCATAGCCGGTAGCAAACGCGATTCCAGAATCAGGCACCGGCGAGACAAGATCGGCTTTCGGGGGATTTTTTGCCAGACACGCCCCGATCTTTCTTCTGGCGTCATACACAAGCACGCCGTCGATGACCGAATCGGGCCGGGCGATATACACATATTCAAAAACGCAGTAGGCCTTGTGATCCGACTCAAGGACCTGACGGTGTGTTACTCCGCCCTGGGTTATCGTAAGAAGTTCGCCGGGACAAACATCCGCTTCGAACACTGCCGAAAGGATATCGAGAGCCACACTCTCCGACACTACGACATGCCCAAACCCGGTCTTTCCAAAACACAGCGGTTTTGTGCCGAGAGGATCACGGAATGCATACAGGATCCCATCGAGAATCGCGACGCCTGCATACGCGCCTGAAAGCCGCAGCATGGTATTTACGAATGCCTCCTCTGCAGACACGCCGGATATCAGCTCATGAGCGATCATCGCGGCGATCAGTTCAGCATTGGTCGTTGTGGAAAAAATGTGCCCCTTCCCCTCATACTCGCTTCGAAGCGTCTCGCGGTTGATCAGAGCAGCGGAAACGGTAACAGAAAGCTTGTGGTTTTTAAAAGTAAAATTGAGAGGCTGGATATTTTCTATCCTGCCCCGGTGTGCTTTCTGGGTGTACAGAACCTGTCCCACGCCCACATTGCCGGCTAGTCTGCCGAGGATCTCTTCACAAAACACTTCAGAAAGTTGTCCGGGACCTTTGTGCATAAAAAATGCCTGCCCGTCAAAAGTAGATATGCCTGCCGCTTCCTGCCCTCTGTGCTGCAGGGCGTGCAGAGCATAATAAAGGGGGTAAGCGACACCTCGGGAGTCGATGATGCCTGCAATACCGCTCATATTACAACCTTTTTAGTTATCTGCTGCTTTTTTCGTCCAGTTGTACCCGCGGATTTTTGAGCTTTTGCCAAAACCGCATGATGAACATACACCGTGCCTTGCGTGCATAGACTGCTTTCCGCAGCGGCGACAGATGATGTGGGAATGCTTGTTGCGCAGACCCATTGATGGAGTGCCTTTTGTCATTGGTTAAATTCACCTCGATGTTATTCTACGGAGGGGGAAATGTAGATTACGTTGTCTCCACGTACGATCAAAGTGCCGAGTGGAACCATGCCGTTCTCCCCTTCTTCCTCAGCCTTGTCAAGAACCAGGTTCATGTGAACGTCGTATCCCTGAAGAACTCCACGGATCTCCCGTCCACCTTTCAGTGAAATGATTACCGGCTGGCGGTTCAGAACCTGATCTAAAATTTCAAGTGGTCGCTTTGTCATTGGATTACCTCTCGTTCCTCTCAGGGAGAGAGTCCGAAACGAAATGCTCCGGCACACCGTGCCGGGCTTATACGCAAAGCCGAAGGCATATGCGCACGTTTCGGACGTCACATAAGCTTAGAGACTCATGGACGAGTGCTTAATGTATATGCCACTGAAACACATAAAGATAGCGGGAAAAGAAGCCGGCGGCAGACCGGATGCCAAAAGAAAATCTCTGCAGATATTGCAAAAAAAATATCCGCAGGCGCCTCCCGGGTCACCCCGCCGGATCCCCCAACCCGGCACGGAGTCTATTTACTTTCCCGCGCCAAATGATACACTAACCTATGGCAGACCTTATCATCAAAAAACGCCACGCCATCAAAAAAAGTCAGCTTGCAGCTTTGATGACCAAGCTTACAGACAGTATCGGGGATGATGCAGCATTATACGAGGCTCCGATGATCGAGATCGCGGAAACGGCATCCAAATTCAACATCTACATCATCGACAAAAAACCGCTGATCATGGAAAAGGATGACTGGGCATTTCCAACGCTCCGCGGCGCGGTCACCCGTCCGTTTTCCGGGCGGCGGATCGTCGTCGACATGGGGGCGATCCCCTATATGATCAACGGGGCAGACGTGATGAGGCCGGGTATCGTTTCGGTAACGGACGATGTAAAAGCCGGCCTGCCTGCCCTCGCAGTCGACGAAAGCCATGACAAACCCCTTGCCGTTGTTCTTCCACTCTATGACGCAAAGGAAATCATCGCGCTTGAGAAGGGCAAGGCGGCCAAAAATCTCCATTACATCGGCGATGAGCTCTGGAATATGGAGATCTAGACGGCCCGCACAGATAGAATTAAATAACCAACAACTAAACTATTTTTCATATGGGATTTCTTGACGGAGTATTTGGCTCAAAGGAAAAATCGACAGATGAAGATACCTACATGAAGCTCGATCTGCAGGCGTACGAAGGGGCGGTCGGCGAGAACGAACCGGCAACCATGTATGTCAAGGTCGCCAGCGTCAGTGATATCAAAGACTGTCCAAAGATAAAAGACGAGATCTATAACGGAAATATTGTCATCATCGATATCACCAAACTGAAACTCGACAAGATCATGTTCGATCGCGTCATGGGCGATCTTCGTGCCGTTTCCCGCGATGTAAACGGTGATATCATCGGCCTTGGCGATCAGCGCTATGTGATCGTTGTGCCGACCGGTGTCCGCATCTCCCGCGAGAAACTCGGCGGGTACTAATTCCCGATGCGCCAGGTAGTTCCAGCACCCTGTCCTGACTGCGGAGAGGAGATCGAATATATCTATGATACGGAAAACATTCCGTATTTCTCCGACATCCTCCTTATCTGCGGCGTCTGCAGCTGCGGATTTAAGATCGTTGACACGATGGTCATGAACGATCATGAACCAAGCTGCTGGGAGCTGAAGGTCGAGACCCCGGCCGATCTGGACGCCCGCGTCGTTAGGAGCATGCAGGGAGAGATCGATATCCCTGAGTTCGGGATAAATATCCGTCCCGGCCCCGCCTGTTTCGGGTTCGTCTCAAACATCGAAGGCGTCCTTGAACGTGCAGAGGATGCCGTCAAACGAGCTGCGATCTCCTGTGAAGGAGACGAGATATGCCGGGCGGCCGAACTCCTCAAAGAGATCGAAAAGGCACGAAGATCCGAGCTCCCCTTCACTGTCGTCATCATGGATCCCAGCGGAAACTCAGGCATCGTTTCCTCAAAAGCAAAAAAGACCAAACTCGATATTGAGCCGGAACAAAACGGATACTCCGTCAAACCGCTCGCTTAACCCCAACATGGATAATCCCCGATACATTCCGAACGCTGAGGAGATAAAACGCCTCAGCGCTTTTTTAAAGATACGCAGCATTCCCGAACTCGAAAAACAGACGGTCTCCTACATCGAAAAGGTGACTGGCAAGTCCTGGAAGGATGAGACGGTCCTGGAAAAGATCCGAAACGCCATCCTTGCCCAGAAGGAGTCATACTGGAAAGAGGGGGGCAAAAAAAATGTTTCCTACAAAGGAGCATACAGTGTTCTGGGTTATATGGCGTACCAGATGCCCGGATATGTCATGGAGTTCTCCGAGTTTTTTGCCGGCCTTGTTACCTCCGGACTGATCCGGAAACATGTGAAGATCTTAGATATCGGATCCGGACCCGGGACGGTTTCGATCGGGATCGGCCGTGTCCTTTCCTGTCTTGAAGGGATGACGGCCGAGATCACGCCCCTTGAGCAGTATGAGACCCATATCGAGGCGTATCAGGCGGTCGTGCCGGCATTTCTGACCCAGGCCGGCGGCAAAGTCACTGCAAACAAACCGCTTGCCCTGGATATCACCAAAGAGATCCCCGAAGGCGAGTTCGATCTGATCGTCTGTTCGAACGTGATCAACGAACTGAGCGGGCTCGACCCGGAGCAGAAAGCCGATCTGGTTCTCGCGCTTTCGAAGCATCTTGTCCCG
Organism: Methanocorpusculum sp. GPch4; assembly: GCF_012062385.1. Lineage (NCBI taxonomy): Archaea > Methanobacteriati > Methanobacteriota > Methanomicrobia > Methanomicrobiales > Methanocorpusculaceae > Methanocorpusculum > Methanocorpusculum sp. GPch4. The sequence goes on from NZ_SIJA01000063.1 coordinate 38,037, forward strand.
GACGGGAATCTGGCGATCCTTGAACCGGCCGATCTGACGAATTCGACGATGCTTCGCGATCTCTCACGCGATGTGAAGAAGAAGGGCCTCACGATCTACGCTCCATGCAATGATCTGCGGGGCGTGTATTGTACGGTCTCTCCCTGCTGGTCGTTTCGGTCCTACGCAGACATCAAGCCGACGGAGCTGATGTTTGCTCTCGGCGGTGCTGAGGAGAAGTTCCGGTTCGTGAACACGGATGTGAAGTTTTCGTATGCGATCCTAAGAACCGACGGTCACAGAAAATGCGGATACAGGATCCCTGCTGAGGCGAAGCGGGCGAGGCTTTCCCAGCTGAAGAAGCATCTGGAAAAACGGATCCATATCACGGTTTCCGTAATGTCGGCCGACATCGGGGATGCGAAAAATTATCTGTTCCTTGTCTGCGACGGGACGGGGACGACGCCGACGTACCTCGCCCTTCCGGCATTCCACCGGACGCCGGAGCATGAAGCTTTGCTTACCGCATCCTACGGATCTGTGGTGGCGGTCGATTCGGTGCTTGTCCGATTCAACAAGCAGCAGAATGCCTATAATCTGCTGATGGGCCGGGAGAGTTTTACGCGGATGATCGCGGGGACCCCGACGGGAAATGCCGCGCCGGATAAGATCGCATTGCTGAAGGAAAAATACGGCAGAAAACCCTCGCCGAACTACCGCGGGAAGAAGACGGGAAAGCCTGCGAATAAGAGATAGGGGGTTTTTTTCTCCCGGATATTTTCCTTTTTTCTATGGTCCTGCCGGATAGATTTATCCGGGCTGACTGCATAACGATGGACATATGAAAAAAATCGCAGTCTTCGGGATGATCCTTCTCGCATGTGTCTTTGCAGCCGGATGTGCGGTCCCGGGAACAACGCCTGACCCTATCGTCGGTATATGGAGTGCGGATGATCCGATGCAGTTCAATGATTCGAGTTTCACGTATGTTTTCCATGCGGACGGGACCGGGAATGCCCTGGAGACGTCTGCGGATCCTGGAGAGTCTTCCGGGATGTACAATATTACCTGGAGATCGACGGGGGAGGGGACGTATGAGGCCATATCTCTGTATGAGCTGGTTTTTTCAGAGGATAAGAAGGTCTTTACCATCCTGGGCGACGGATCCGGCGACCGGTTTATTGGAGACGGTTTTGTCGGCGTCTGGATGAAGGAGACCCCGGAGGAGTTCGACGGCGTTTTGTATGAGGCGAGGTTTGCGTTTTATGAGGATACTACCGGGTCGTTTTCCTGGCATTATCTGAATAACGGGACGCAGGAGTCGAGTTATCCGCTTGTCTGGTCGGCAGAAGACGGCGTGTACCGGTATTGGTATCCGGATGATCTTTCGACGTTCACGATCGGAGCTGACGGGGTTCTTACGGAGAGATGGGGTGACGGGGTCTATACCTATACCCGGGTATAGGAACCACTTTTTTTAATTGGGGTTACGCGGTGCGATTTCAACTGAAAAAAACATCAGTAGTGCTTTGATGTACTTCGATTGTAAGAAAGAAACCAAGTATACACTTCCCGAATTGGCTTGAAACTAATATCGCCTCCGTCCTATTTATACAAGGGAGAGCAAATCTCTGATTTGCGAGCGCGGTTGGTTTTTTCTCTTGTGTCCACAAAATGCCGTACACGAAATCGAAGTACATTCATTATGACTTCAGTTCAGCCCGATCAAAATCACAACACAGAATAAACCCATTCCAAAACAATATCACGACGTTTTTCTATGGAAAAACCGCAAATATATCAAAATTCCAAGCATCTGCCAAATGAGCTAAAACTGAAAATCAGAAACAAAACATAATATTTTAACAACAATATCATAACAAATCTCAAAAACCCTTAAGAAAAATGGACCCGCTGGAATTCGAATCCAGGATCTCCGCCATGTCAAGGCGACGTCATAGCCAGCTAGACCACGAGTCCGATGAATCGCACCTTGTGTGCCTTACTAGATTGTTCCTCGACACATATAAATTTTTTTAACTTGTGCCGGAAAAAGAAGGGGAGATCCCCCGCATTCACAGACGAACAAACTTCGCTGCAGTGATCCCGTCGCTTGACGCGACCTCCTTCATCACTTCAGGAGAAACAACATCATCAACCGCGAGGATCATCAGAGACTCGGAACCGACATTCCTGCCGCCGACCTGCATACTGGAAATATTCACGTTATGCTTGCCAAGGATCATACCCACCGGACCGACAACTCCCGGGCGGTTCACATGATCCGCAAGGATAACAAATCCGCTTGGAACAATATCCGTCGCGTATTTCCCGATCGCAATGATCCGGGGACCCGCGCGCGTAACGATACCCGAGATCGACTCCCGGCCCTTCTCCGTAGTATAACTCAGCGTCACCAGAGACTTATAATCCCCTGCTTCGCTTGACGTCTTCTCAAAAATCGTAATACCGCGTCCCTGGGCAATAACCTCAGCGTTCACAATATTCGCCGGCTCATGAAGAACCTGCTCAAGCATCCCTTTGATTCCAAGACGGGTCACATACTTCAGATTCTGCTTCAGATCAGCGATCTCGCCAAGATACGCAAACTCCACTTCCGTGATCGCTCCGTCCGCGATCTGGGCCGCAAGGCTTCCCATCTTCTCAGAAAGAAGCGCATACGGATCGATCTTCGCCTTCACATCTGCAGAAACCTGAGGCGTATTCACCGCGCTCTTCGCAGAGCCGCCCTTCAGCACATCGATACACTGATAGGCAACCGAGATCGCCACATTCTTCTGGGCTTCAACAGTACTTGCGCCAAGATGCGGAGTAACGATCACCGAATCCAGCTTCAGCAGCGGAGACTCGGTCGGCGGCTCAACCTCATACACATCCAGAGCAGCTCCGGCAACTTTGCCGGCAACGATCGCATCGTACAACGCAGCTTCATCAATGATCCCGCCCCGGGCGCAGTTGATCAGCCGGACACCGGTCTTCATCGTCGCGATCGACTCCTTATTCACAAGATGGGTCGTGGACGGAATAAGCGGCGTGTGGACCGTGATAACATCAGCCTTCGTAAAAAGCTCGGCAACGCTCATCATCTCGACACCCATCGCCGCTCCGACCTCCGCCGGAATGAACGGGTCGTAGGCAATGACCGTCATCTGAAGGGCCTGGGCGCGCTTGGCGACCTCACGGCCGATACGGCCGAACCCGACAACGCCGAGGACCTTGCCGTTCATCTCATTGCCCATAAACTTCGAACGCTTCCACTCGCCCTTCTTCAGCGATGCATTTGCCTGCGGAATGTTTCTCGCCATCGCCATCATCATCGCGATCGTGTGTTCCGTCGCTGCGAGCGTATTTCCTTCCGGCGCATTGGAAACGATGATGCCCTTCCTCGTCGCCGCTTCGCAGTCGATATTGTCCACGCCCACGCCTGCACGGCCGATATACTTCATCCTGTCAGCCGCCTGAATGATCCGGGCGGTCACCTGGGTCCCCGAGCGGACGATCAATGCGTCGTATTCGCCGATGATTCTGACGAGTTCGTCTTCCGAGAGATCAGCTTTCTCATCGACATCGCAAAATTCCTTTAATATAGCAATACCCTCTGCTGCAAGAGGATCAGATACCAGTACTTTGAAGCTCACGGATAATCGTGTACTTATTTGGCAGTCACCCGTATAGTATGTTTCTGTGCTGAGCAAAACCCTCCGCCAAAGAAAAATCCCCACCCAAAAATCCCCGGAAAAAAGATATCCTTTTGCCCGGCATCCAAAGGACCCGGCCGGCGAAAAAACTGCTCCCTGCCAATAATCTATTATTGTTAAGGGAGTAATGATATAATGAGTATCTATGGACAAATCACCCAATATTCTCTGGCTGACTGAAATCCGCAACACTGACATCACCTCAGTAGGCGGGAAAGGCGCTTCCCTTGGGGAGATGACCCATGTCGGTCTGCCTGTCCCACAGGCGTTTGTGGTTACAGCGCAGGCATTCCGCCGTTTCTTACAGCTGACAAAACTGGAAGACCCTCTTTTCACCATCCTTGAAAAACTCGACGTTGACGACAACGATGCCCTCAACGCAACCTCCGAAAAAGTACGGGCAATGGTCGGTACGGCAAAAATGCCGGACAAAATCAAAAAAGAGATCATTGAATCCTACAAAAAAATGGGGAACCAGACCGTTGTCGCCGTTCGTTCAAGCGCCACTGCTGAAGACCTTCCCGATGCATCCTTTGCCGGTCAGCAGGACACCTATCTCAACATCCTTGGCGACAAAGACCTCCTTGAAGCCGTCCAGAACTGCTGGGCATCGCTCTACACCTCCCGTGCCATCTACTACCGTTCAAAGAACGGCTTCGATGACCGCAGCGTGAATATCGCGGTCGTCGTCCAGCAGCTTGTCTACTCGGAGAAAGCCGGCGTGATGTTCTCATCCCACCCGGTCTCCGGTGCCAAAACCGTCATGATCGAAGCATCCTGGGGACTTGGCGAAGCCATCGTTTCCGGAACCGTTTCTCCCGACAACTATGTCTATGACAGAAAAGGCAGAAAGATCATCCAGAAGACCGTCGCCACAAAATCCGTCGAGATCATCCCTGACGGAAAGAAAGGCACAAAAGTCGCTGAAGTCGCAAAAGACAAACAGAACATCCAGGTCCTTTCCGACAAAGATATCCTCCGGCTTGCTGAGTATGCAGTAAAATCCGAGGAACACTACAAGAGCCCCCAGGATATGGAATGGGGTATGGTCGGCGACACGATCTACATCCTCCAGTCCCGCCCGATCACGACGATCCAGAAAAACCCGGCAAAATCCTCTTCCTCGGCTTCATCCGCCTCGGGAACCATCATTCTCCAGGGATACGGCGCTTCCCCGGGCGTTGCATCCGGAAAAGTCATTCTCGTCAATGATGTGAAAGACACCTCCAGAGTCCAGGAAGGAGACATCATGGTCGCCACCATGACGAACCCCGACATGGTCCCGGCAATGAAAAAAGTCGTCGGCATCATCACCGATGAAGGAGGAATGACCTGCCACGCCGCGATCGTCTCCCGTGAACTCGGAACACCGGCAGTCGTCGGAACCAAACAGGCGACCTCCCTTCTGAAAGAAGGTCAGATCGTCACGATCGACGGAGAAAAAGGTATCATCTACGACGGAAAGCTTGCCGTCGCCGAAGAGTGCGGAGCTTCACCCAAAGGTCCGGCCATCGTCGCTTCGCCGATCATCACCGCGACCTCCGTCAAGGTCAATGTTTCCATGCCCGAAGCAGCAGCACGCGCTGCAGCCACCGGAGCAGACGGAGTCGGTCTCCTCAGGATCGAACACCTCATCATCGGGATGAACAAAACCCCGTCCTGGTACATCAAACACGACAAACAGGAACAGCTCATCAATGAACTGATGGACGGCATCAGGACCGTTCTCGATGCATTCCGCGGAAAATCGGTCTGGGTCAGAACACTCGACTCGCCGACCGACGAGTTCCTCAATATGGAAGGCGGCGAGGATGAACCTCATGAGCACAACCCGATGCTCGGATTCCGCGGTCTGCGCCGTGACCTCCGTCAGAAAGAGCAGTTCAGAATGCAGGCCGAGTGTTTCCGCCGTCTCTGGGAAGCGGGCTACCACAACCTTGGTATCATGTTCCCTCTCGTCCAGCACCCGCGCGAGTTCCTTGCAGCAAAAGAGTCGTTCCGCGAATGGGGAGTCGATGTGGAGCACATGGATCTGGGTATCATGGTCGAAATCCCGGCATCGGCGATCATCATCGACGAGTTCATCAAAGCCGGCATCGACTTCTGTTCCTTTGGAACGAACGATCTTGTCCAGTACACGCTCGCAGTTGACCGCAACAACGGTCTGATTGGCGAGATGTACGAACCCGAACACCCGGCTGTCATGCGTTTGATCGCATCATGCATCGAACAGTGCAGAGAAGCAGGCGTGGAATGTTCCATCTGCGGTCAGGCAGGCTCAGATCCGAAGTTCGTCAAGTGGCTCGTAAACCAGGGGATCGCAAGCGTTTCGGCCAACATCGACGCCATCCAGAAGATCAGAGAGACCGTCGCAAAGACCGAGAAACAGATTCTGCTCAACGCAGCACTCAAGAAAAACTAACCCCAACATATTTTTCAGCGTGATTATTCATGGAGGAGAAAGGATGCAAAAGAGAGGAGGTCATCTCTCTCCTCTCAGGATATCGCTCAGAGGATCTGCATCACGATCATATCCTCAGTTCGATGTGTACGATTCCGCATGAGATCGCGGTATCCGTACATGAAATGTTCAGCGGCACAAATCTCGGCGACCCGGGACTGTTTCCGGGCACAACACAGATAGAGGACCGTCTGGTCCATTCGCTCGGCGAACTTATGCACCATCCAAAGGCCGGCGGCTATGCGACCTCGGGCGGGACCGAGTCAAATCTGCAGGCGATCCGTATCGCAAAAAAACTCAAGCCCGGGATCATAAATCCCAATATCGTTGTGCCGGCTTCAGCGCACTTTTCGTTCGATAAGACCTGCGATATGCTCGGACTTGAGATGCGAACGGTCCCTTACGGGAAAAATTACACCGTTGACTGCGATAAAATGGCGGAGATGACCGATAAAAATACCATAGCCGTTGCCGGAATAGCAGGAACGACCGAGTACGGGATGATCGACGATATTGAGCGGATCGGCCGAATCGCTCTGGAAAACGATTTGTTCTTCCATGTTGATGCAGCGTTCGGCGGAATGGTGATCCCGTTTTTGCCAAACCCTGCGCCGTTCGATTTCGAAGTTCCGGGAGTATCCTCGATCTCGCTCGATCCGCACAAGATGGGAATGAGCACGATCCCCTGCGGATGTCTGCTCCTCCGTGAACCTGAGCAGTTTGGAACCCTCAACGTCGATACGCCGTATCTGACCGTGAAGAAGGAGTGCACGCTTGCCGGGACCCGGCCGGGAGCGGATGTTGCCGGCGCTTACGCCGTCATCAAACTCCTCGGACGAGAGGGTTTCCGTTCGGTCGTTGCCGGCTGTATGGAAAACACCCGCCGCCTGATCGAAGGTATGGAAGCGTTCGGTTATGTTCGGGCCGTTGATCCGGTGATGAACGTTGCGACGTTTGGTGACGGATCGGTCCCGAAGGGATGGGTCGTCTCCCATACACGGTTCGGCCATCTCAGATTCGTCGTGATGCCCCACGTGACCCGCGATGTCGTGGAAAACTTCCTCGCAGACGTCGCAAAGATCAACTAATTTTTTTAGAGAAGTTACGCGGTTTTGTGATCTCGATCGGGAAAAACTGAGGTAATTATGAGATGCACTTCGATTTCGTGTAGGTAAACATGTGGATACATGAGAAAATTCCAACCGCGAATCGGCGCGAATCCGCCCTTCGGGCGAGAAAAATCGGATTTGCTGACCCTCACTCTCGCAAGTCTCTCGCAAGGCAAAGCCTTGCTCGGCTGAGGCCTCCCCTGCGGGTCAGCCCGCCCTCGACTTGCTCGTCCCTTCATCGGGAGCGTTCGGGCAAATCCTGTCGGCGCCCCAGCGCCTCCTGTGAGAGAAATATTTGGAGAGTATTTTTATGGAAAAGAGGAGGAGAACTTACTATTGGGAGCCGCTGGAGCGGCGACAGGATTTGCCCGAACGCTCCCGATGAGGGATGAGCAAGACAGCGAAGCTGGATGGCGAAAGTGAGGAATAGCAAATCCGATTCTGGGAGCAAGCCAAAGGCTTGCGGGATTCGCGCCGATTCGCGGTTGGTTTTTCTTAGTTTTCCACACCCAACAAACTCCTTCCCGAATTGGATCCACACCAACACCGCGTAAATCCCATTTACAGTACTTCTTGTACGAAACCGGACCCGTCCCAGACAAACACCTTCGCTTTCCCTGTTTTCAGAAATGCCCGGACCCGGGCGTCATGATCCTTTCTCACGAACCGAATGCCTTCGTCGGAAAACTTCTGCAGGATAGCTTTATGAAAAGCGATCTCCTGTTCCAGATACGCGGTTTCATAGACGATCGTTTCTTCGGCGATCCGGGAACACTCCTCATCAGAGATGATACAGTCATACTCCCCGTGTTCGTCGAGACCCGATATCTGCCGCCAGTCGATCTTTCCCCGGGCATCCGGCTCCCGGTGAAGCATATACGGATACACACGGCAGATCGCAAACCGCTGATCATAGATTTTGCATCGGCGGTTTTCGTCCAGAAACACGCAGTCCCCGTTTTCTTGTGTTTTCAGCGCATACCCGGACACATAGAAGTTCCCAAACGGATCCGAGTACGGAAAATCGGGTGCCGGGATCATTGACTCAGGCGAAAACGATTTCAAACGGTTGGCATCCTCCGAAAGAAGAAACACATGACCGTTGAACGCTTTTGTGCAGCATTTCCCGCAGCAGGTACAGGAAAACCCGATCTCTCTGATGATGGTTTCCAGACCCTCTTGTGGATACGCTTTCAGCAGGGCAAGCTCATCTTCAAGCTCTGAAAGCTGCTCTTTTGGCGATGCCGCCATTTCAGAACTCCTTTTTCTCATAGATCCTGACCGATACAAAGTATGAGGCGACGACCGCAGCGATGGACGCTGCATCGAGCGTCAGCACAAAGGGCAGGAGATCTCCGGTAAACGATTCGCCGAAAAGAGCGAACCAGCCGACCAGAAATACTCCGGCTGCGATCATCAGCACAAACATCAGATACCTGGCTTTTTCCGAACCGAATTTATAGAGGAGCGGGATCAGACATGCTCCGTAGAAGATACCCAGAGCAGCGACAAGCAGCATAAACCACAGCGGGGTCGCGTTCGAAGGATCCAGATACATCATGACAGCAGCGATGGTCCCGGAGACCAGAAACGCGATCACGAAAAACACCAGCATCAGCAGATACTTGGATCGCACGATCTCCTGTCTCGTAACAGGCATCGTTAAGGCATACCGGTCCCACTTCGCCAGATCATCCATCGAAAGCGAGGTCATCGGAAGCAGAGCGGCAAAGATCATCAGCAGGAAGTACACGGTCATGATATTTCCCATCGGGATGAAGATGATCCCGAAGATGAAAAACATCAGAAGAAGGGTCTTCCCCATCGGCCGAAGGTTCAGCAAATCCTTGAGCATAAGGCCGGGAAGCAAAAACGCGGGTTTCATACCGCTGTCCCCCGGGCGTACATCAGCATCACCGACTCGGTCGAGACCGGATCCACGATCATCTCAGGATGCCGGACGATGAACTCCTTCTTGTCTTTGATGAGGACCTCACACCCAAACTGATTCGTCCGGCAGGTCAGGAATGATTTTTTGTCGAGAGCATCGAACTCCTCACGGCTGCATTTGAGAATCCCCAGATCTTCCAGAAGCTCATCTTTGGATTTGGAAAGCACGATCTTTCCTTCATGGATGAAGGTCAGGTAATCGGCGATCTTGTCAAGATCGCTCGTTATATGCGAGGAGAGCAGGATCGCATGCTCCTCGTCCTGAATGAACTCCAGGAAGATATCCAGGATCTCCTCGCGGACGACCGGATCGAGGCCGCTCGTAGGTTCATCGAGGATCAAAAGATCCGGGTGATGGGAAAGGGCGGCGGCGATGCTGAGTTTCATCTTCATTCCCCGGGAGTACTCTTTGATCTTTTTCTTTTCCGGAAGGCCGAACTGTCTGAGATATCTGAGATAGAGCGGATCGTCCCACGCGGGATAGATCCTTCCAAGGATCTTCGCCACGTCCGCCGCAGTGAGCGTGTCGTGAAAACTGCATTCATCGAAGACGACGCCGATACGGCTCTTGATCTCCTTTTCGTGATCAGCAAAATCCAGCCCGAACAGTTTCACCGAACCGCCGGTTTTTTTCGCGATCCCAAGCATGGTTTTTATCGTAGTGGTCTTTCCTGCTCCGTTCTCCCCGATGAACCCCATGATGCTTCCTTTCGGAAGACAAAACGAGACGTCCTGCAGGGAAAAATCCGGATATTGTTTACATAATTTCTCTACACAAATCGCGTCAGACATTGTTATTCTCCATCATAGATGAGTTCGAGCATCTCCCTGAGCTCGGATCTTGGTATCCCGAAATGTTTCGCCGCATCAACGGCCTTCTGCAGATGCTCCTGAGCCAAAAGCAGCTGCTGTTCTCTGATCAGTTCGGTATTTTTTTTGGCGACAAAACTGCCTTTCCCGGGAACGGTCTCGATAAAACCGTCGCGTTCCAGATCGGTGTACGCCCGTTTTGTGGTGATGACACTGATTCTCAGCTCTTTTGCAAGAAGACGCATGCTTGGAAGCGGCGACTCGGGAAGAAGCTCGCCGCTGATGATCATGGCTTTGAGCTGCGTTGTTATCTGCTCATAGATCGGCTTTTCACTCGCGTTGCTGATAAGGATCTTCACCTGTTCGTACCTTGCCTAATGTGTATAATGTATATATACATTAAGCTTCCGGACGGAACGGTCCCTTTTTTCCTCCCGTCTCAACCGTATAGGTCCTGGCACTGGATTCACGGAAATGATGAAAAAAGGTCTGCCGGAACCGTCAGAGACATCCCGGTCACGGATTTTAACGAAAATTTCACCGCCGTTTTCCTTCTCTTAGAAAAGAGGCCGGGTCCCGGAGTGTTTATCAGGTTTCAACCCCTATAATAAAGTACTATAGGGGAAGTATCACTTGGGAAGAATAGAGAACGCTAATCAGGACGTATCAGATGACGGCAGTATTATTCGTGTAAAACTGCCGAATAAACGAATACGCGAACAGTTTGCACAGGCCGAACTGATGCTTGGATCAAACCACATCAGAGTTCGATGCTCAGACGGCGTTACGCGCTTAGGGCGGATCAAAGGCAAGATCAAGAAACGAGTATGGATCCGTGAAGGAGATATCCTTATTGTTGTGCCCTGGGATTTCCAGGATGACAAGTGTGATATCATTTATCGGTATACCACCCCTCAGGTAGACTGGCTTCGCGGCCACAAATATCTTTAACATTTTTTTGTATGACAGTTGTTCCGGATTTCGATACGATAGCAAAAGCACACGGACATGTCTGTCCGGGGATCGCGCTCGGTTACAAGATTGCGCTTGAAGCAGCGGCATGGGCCGGGAATGAAACAAAGATCACCGTTCTGTCCCATACACAGCGGTGTCCGCTGGATGCTCTTAGATACATCTTCGATCTAAACAGCCATCCGGATCGTCTCACAATTGAAAACACGAACACCGGGAGTTATGTTCTGGAAAAACCGGACGGGAGCAGACTGTTCATCGATGAGGTCCCGGATACGAAACTCACGAGTGATGAACTCCACCGGCTCAAAGTGAGAGCAGCGGCAAAGACGGCAACGCCCGAAGAGTCGGACCGTTTGCAGGAGATCAGACTGGAAATGGTGAAAATCATGCTGGCTACGCCAAACGAGCAGCTGTTCACTGTGCGTGAAGAGCGGTAAAAAAGGGTGATCAGGTTCTGTATGCAAAAACATCTGCAGCAGATACCGCGTCCCAGGCTTCTTTTCTAAAACCTTCCGGCGATTTTTCCGCGTAAAGGGCAGCAGCTGCGGGCAGGCCGGCAGCTTCATTCAAAGCAAAGAGCTGATCAGCGGTTTCATCGACAGGATGAGCGAGGATCGCAAAAACGGCGTCGCGCATCTCCTGATATGCCGTGTTGACCGGATGCTGTCTGACCGCATTTTCAAGAGCAGCGCGTGCCTCTTCATAGCGGGATGTTCGGATACAGGATTTTGCAAGACCGGCCCAGGCTGCCGGGAACCGTTCATTGTGTTTTAAGGCGGAGAGGTAGGCTTCCGATGATCCTTCATAATTTCCAACTTCATACTCCAGCCAGCCGAGTTCCGCAAAGATCCGGGACCGGACCGGATTGGAGGGGTTGGCACGCAGAGCTGAACGAAACATCTGGCGTGCTTCATCCGGCATGCCAAGGGCCATGCAGCAGTGGCCGAGCCCCGAACAGATGAAGGATCTTTCATCGTCACGGGTCGAACGGTCGGCAAGGATCTCGCAGACAAGCATACGGTCTTTTGCCGGAAGCATCGTGATTGCCGGAGTAACGATCGTCTGGATATCGCTGCCGGTTTTCCAGGCATCGGTGACGGCCGTGTTCAGTTCGCGGGCAATTATGTGGGGAGGAGCCCCTTCCATTACGAGAACCACGGCGTGTTCTGCAGATGACGATGCATACTCTTTTGCTTCGGCGTACAGACCTGCAGCAACCGCCGCCCGGAATTTGCTGCCGGAGGAGGAAGGACCGGTGATCATATCCGCCCGGTTATACCAGTAAAGGGCACAGACGGGATCGAAACCGAAGTAGGCGGCATCCCCGCGTGATCTGAGCATGCCGGCCTGTTCATCCCGGTCTTTTGCCGAAAGCAGAGTGACGTCGGGTGTGCCGTTTTCATCGAGAGACTGATTCATCTCGGAGATGCGGGACAGCGCCCGGGAGAAGTACGGTTCCTGCGGTTCTTCCTCGCTGATGATGCGTTCGAGATAGGCATACTCATCCGCATACTGGTAGTTTTTTCTGGCAGACGAAGCGAGATCGAAGTAGAGTCTGATCCGGTCGGCAGAAGGAAGTTCTTCTGCGATCGAGGCGATACGGACGTAATAATCACGCATATCTTCGCCAAGATCCTCACCTACTTCACAGAGATTTTTCAGGCCGAGAGCAGTCTGGTAAGGACCTTCGTTTCTTGCGAGAAGAAACGCGCTTTTGTAAGACTCAAAGGCGTAGTCGGCATCGCCGAACTCACGCAGAATGGCGCCCATCAGTTCAAACGAGGATTTTTCTGCCGGCGTATGGGGGAAGGCAAGAGTTATCCCGGCATAGAGGTCCAAAGCCGCATCATGATTTCCTGAGGCATACAGCCAGTTTGCCGTTGAGAGGGCAGGACCCGGCGTCTCGAGGGCAAGAAGAGGGGCGGCATATTTTGTCCATTCCTCCGTGGTCGTCCGGGGCATGTTCAGCCAGATGATCTTTTCCTCGCGGGTCAGGGTGGAGAACCAGGCGCCGGCAACGCAGACGACGATATCATAGATGATCTCTGGAGAGAGTGTTTCAGCGCCGCTCAGGACGGCAGCATACTCGTCGAGAGGGAAGGAGTGCCAGAACGGCCGGCGGCCGATTCCGAAGTAGATGTCGGCATTTTCGATCTCTTCCACGGTCAGACGACGGCTTTTGAGCTGCCACCAGCTTTCGGGATACGGACTTCCAGAAGCGGAAACGATCTCGGCAGCCATATTCGTTCCGGCGATCTGGGAGCGGAGCATGGCAGAGAGAGCGGTTTTCCTGGGGATATCGGCATTCTTTACTGCAGATTCATATGCAGATTTCAGCCAGTCGTCAAGCCGAAGGGGAGCGTATTCTTCGCCGGAGACTTCCTTGAAGAGGCTGATGAGGAGCGTGCGGTCTGATTCGTGTCCGAGGATCGAGAAAATTACCCGTGCATGAAACCCGCCGTCGACACTCATCCGGTGAAGAAAGAGATTGGCTAAGACGATGTCTTCATGATCTGTTTTTTTTTCGGATGGAGCCCCGGCAAACAAGGTCAGGTAATCGCAGAAGTACTGCTGGGTCAGGTTCCCCTCACGGACATGCATAATTACCAGTGTTTCGCTGTCAGTCTATGTATTTCTTCTGATGCGAAAAGAGCCTGACCGGAAAAATAGATTTAAAAAAACAAATGAAGGGAGAGATCTCCCTTCCCTATTCTTACGTTTATACGAGTTTGGAGATCGGACCGTCTTCGACGCCGAGGGTTCCGCCAAAGTCCTTGAAGGCTTCGGCAAGAACGATGTCAGAGAATGCGGTTGCAGTTGCAGCGCCTTCCATGTTCTCGATCGGACCGTACATGATTAAGTCTGCACCAAGGGTCATTGCCATGATGTTGCAGCCGATATCAGGTGAGGACCATGCAGCCTGGCGTACGCCTTCGATGCCGCCGTAGTGGTGGTGGAACATCTGCTCTGCAAGGAGCGGTTTGTCTGCATACTGCTCGTGGATGTTCTTTCTCCAGCGTTTCAGCCAGGTCCAGGACACCGTCATGTTGTGGTATGCACCACCGGTTGGCATACCGTGGATTGCCTTGCATGCAAGGATCTCACGGTAGGAACCAAAGGAACCGAGACCAAGGGGAGTTGCTGCAGTGTCGAGAATCGGGCGGGTGATACCGCATTCTTCTGCGATCTGGATCATACCTTTTGCCTGACCAGCGACACCACCATCGACGAGTGCTTTCTCACGTCCGGCAACGGATGAGTCACCTGGGTTGAATGCCAGAACGATTGCGGAGTTCACATCGGACTCTGCAAGTGCCTGAACGTTCTCCGGAAGGATCGAACCGTTGATAGAGTTGTAGATTGCACGGTCTGCAAGACCGACTTCCGTAACATATTTCGTTGCGTGGACAAGTGCTGCCGGAGCAGAGGAATCCATCAGGAATGCGGTCTTGTTGTCGATACTGTCGAACCAGGAGAAATACGACTCAAATGCCTCAGCGTGTTCTGCGAGGATCTGGAGGAAGTACTTGTTACCGGTAATGTCAGAGAGTTCCTGACAGCGGTTCCAGAGTGCTTCTGCTTTTGGTTTGTCGATTTCACCGGTGTGATCGTTTAAGACGATCTCGTGTTTGTTGTAGAAGATGGACGGTGAAAGTACACGCGGATATTCTCCGGGCTGTCCACCAATCTTCGTTCCATTAAAGTCAAAGACCTGCTGTTCTTTTTCAAACTTGAACATATTGGCACCTCATTACATGAATAATAACCCTGACATCCAGTAAATGATTACCAGGAAGGCAATGATACCTGCTACAAGTCCGTAGAGGATACCGATGTCACGGCCAATTTTTCTTCCGACACGCATCGCAATTTCTGCGTCCGTGAACTCAATCTTTTGCTCGATTGCATCAAGACGTTTCTCGATCTCGAGGAACTGGGGGTTGGCGCTGGCAACCGTTGCACCGCCTTCTGATCCGCCGGCGTCATCAGTTAACTGAATGACGATCGGGTCAGCAGCGAATGCTCCGGGGTCGCGGGCCTTGAGCTCGTTGATCTTTGCGGAGATTTTACCGATGTCTTCGGTCTCCATGATGTTTACGAGTTCAATCTGTTCCTGGAAACGTTTGATGTGTTCTGCCGTCAAGTTCTCAAGGAACGGAATAGCACCGGTAGAACCGACGATCTTTCCGCCTTCAACTCCATTCTTGTGCATTGCTTCGATGGACTGACCCGAAAGGTGACCTTTCACTTCAGTTCCACAGAGCAGAACAAACCGGATGTTTGGGTTTGAAATGACGTTTGCAACAACTTTCTCGATACCGAGGTTCTCAGTCTTACAGGAACCTGCAAGAGCTGCGCCTGCGGCACAGATTCCGGCTTCATCAAGGTGGGAACCCATGGTGATAACAGCGACTGGGCTGTTTGCATCACCGGTGTGGTAATCTCCCTGAATGATCGGCCATCCATTTGCTGGTGATTTTTTATCTGCCATTTTTTTCACCTCAGAGTAACACCAGCGCTGGTACAAGAATCAGGACGAGAGCAAGAACGAGACCTGCGGCAAAGCCAACAAGACCGGAACTCGAGATTGCAGAGTCGACCTTGTTTGTTCTGGCAAGAATCTGGCCCTTGTATCTGATATTATCCACCATCTTGTCGATGGCGGCCATTCTAATAATCGAACCTGCCATTTTAGATCACCTGGACACCGATAAGTGCGCCGAGAATAACCAGAGAGATGATCAAACCGATCATGAGACCTTCGATCTTGCCTCCGTAGAGACCGGATGCGAATCTGTTGCGGTAACCGATGTCGGTAACCATCATCTGGATAGCTTTGATGCGGGCGGTAATGAGTGCCATTTCGCCGGTCAAAGGTTCTTCTGCTCCGGATTCGGCACCTGATGCTCCATCTTTATCATCATCAGACAACTGGACGACCATCGGGTCTGCACCGAATGCTCCAGGATCTCGTGCCTTGAGCTCGTTCATTTTTGCGGAGATTTTACCGATGTCTTCGGTCTCCATAATATTTACGAGTTCAATCTGTTCCTGGAAACGTTTGATGTGTTCTGCCGTAAGGTTCTCAAGGAACGGAATCGCACCGGTAGAACCGACGATCTTTCCGCCCTCAACACCATTTTTGTGCATTGCTTCGATAGACTGACCCGAAAGGTGACCTTTCACTTCAGTACCGCAAAGCAGAACGAAACGGATGTTCGGATTCGAAATGACGTTTGCAACGACCTTCTCGATACCGAGGTTTTCTGTCTTACAGGAACCTGCAAGAGCTGCACCAGCGGCACAGATTCCAGCCTCATCAAGGTGAGAACCCATGGTGATAACAGCGACGGGGCTGTTTGCATCACCAGTGTGGTAATCACCCTGGATGATCGGCCATCCGCTTGCCGGGGATTTCTTGTCTGCCATTTTAGATACCTCCGAAGTAGAGGGCAAATGTAAGGACGAAGGCCACAAACAGACCGACAGCAAGACCATACCAGAGAGAGGTAACCATACCTGCTTTCATGAGGGTCTTTTCACGGCCGGGGAAGCTGTTTAAGAAGTTGCCTTCACCCGAAAGCATGCCGACAAGATCTTCAGCGATTGTTTCGAGTTCTGCCACCTGATCGATGACCGGCTGATATGATACGCCGGCAGTCGTTACGATACCTGCTATTGGATCAGCTACGAGGCCAAATTCCGGTAATACTAATACATATCCCATTTTTGTTTCCTCCTAACTTACTCCTCCGCATCGGAGAACGGCTTGGCATCAAGCCAGGCTGCTGCATCGCGTTTGGATAAAGCGATGTATTTGACATAGGACACTGCCCATCCGATGAGAGCCACGATAAGTGAGATCCAGGCCGCTGCCAGTGAGACAAAGACGAAGGAGATCACTGCCATGATGATCATGGAAAGGAAACCGCACTCGATTGCGAGCATATTGGTTCTGTCCTGTTTCTCGCCCGGACCGAGACATGCATTGAACGGGTGCTGGAGAGCGATGGCGCCGAGCATGAATGAAACTGCAATTACACCTGCACCAAGATAGGATGCATTGTATACAGTGACACCGAGGATCTCGATGGTGGCGATTCCAGTAAAGCCAACGGTTCCGGTTGCAACAACGCCAAAACCCATAAGGGCAAGGGCGCCGACTGCGGCGAGTTCTGCAATACTTCTGGTCATAACCGGGATCTTCATGTTCAGAACGGAGTTTGAGATCCATCCAAGGAAGAGACCGACGATGAGAGCGATTACTAATGCTGCTACAGGTATGATCCAGATGCTGAATCCGCCAAGGGTGGACGCAAAGAGCAGGGCGATTAAACCAGACCCGAATGCGAGCATACCGGCAGACGGAACACCGGTTCCGATACCATAGCTGCACAGCTTTTTAATTGTGCTGTTACCCCAGATAAGGGCGCCGACTGCTGCAAATCCACCAAAGAATGCAAGGTAGTCAACACCGATTACTGTACCGATGATTGCGATGTAAAGGGATACCAGTGAAATAACGGCTCCAATGATCATGACTTTGTCATGTGGAATGCCGTCGTGGGATGCTTCAACTTTTACTGACATTTTTTACACCTCAGAATAATGCCACCACCAGCATTGCAACGAGACCGCAAACAGATGATGCTAAGATTGCGGCGACGATTGCACGGGGGAAACGTTTGAACTTCGGGTCGTGAGGGCCTTCAATGGTTCCGGTGATGTTGTATGCAGAAAGTACTGCGATAACAAGGAACATACCGATTGCAAAGATGCCGGCAAGACCAACAGAGAGCATGTTGATGTCTTCTGCGCCAACAAAACCAAGTGCCGGAAGACCGGCGTTGTAGAAGTTGAGAAGTTCAACGTAGATGAGTGTTCCGCCAAGACCGCCGAAAAGACCGCCGATGACACCGCCAACATAAGAGATGAACGGTAAACCGTGACCTTCGGTTCCCTGGGATTTGTATGCTGCCTGTAAGTCACCAGTGATTGGGTCTTTCAGGACCTTACCTGATGCTGCGGGGATACCCATGCCGAAGACATAGGAGATGTTCACCATAAGACAGGTGATTGCCATCATTAATGCGCCGCCGATCGCTCCACTGGCGAGTGCGACTCCAAGACCTAACTCTGCTGCCCATGCTCCTCCAAAGAGTCCTGCAAGACCTGCACCAGTTGCAAGCATTGCGACACCGGTAGCGATACCGGGTGCCTGACCCATTGCTGCCGGCGCTCCGCCGACGGGAACAAAGTGAACACCAAAAGCGATTAAGGCTGCACCAAGAATGATCAGACTCAGCGTCTGAAGCACGTACATTGCACCGCCTGCGAGGATGCCGGAACTTCCAAGGAAGTAAGCAACACCAACGAGAACGATGGCAATGATGATTGCGATGACCGAAGGAACGGGCTGGAATGAGCCGGCGTTTGCTCCGGGTTTAGCTGCAATTGCACTCATATTCAGGCCTCCACGGTGTAGGGTCCGTAGTTCTTACGTGCCCAGACTTCAACGTAACGGTCGATGATCATGAAGATGATGATAACAAGTGCTCCGACGATAACGGCACCCCATCCGGCGAGGTAGTCCTCGAAGATGATTGTACGCCAAAGTTCGAAGAACACGATCAGACCGAAACAAAGACCGGAAGCGGGTCCACCGAATTTTGCGGTGAAGAAACCGTTGTCGATCGAGCTTCTCTGTCCGGCTTCTGCATAACGAACGATGTTACCTGATGCAGAGATTGGGACACCAGCACCGAATTTCTGGTTCTGATACTGACGCTCTTTACCATAGTACGGGTTTCCGGTTGCAGAACCTGCTGCACCAAGGGCAAGACCCCATACGATACCGAGAAGCGGAAGAGCAAACGGATGACCGATTACTGTCATCATAAGGTAACATACAGTTACCGTTGCGAAGATAGCTACGAATGCGTGAGCCATAGTCACGGTCGTTACTGATTTAACAACATCAATAAAGACCGGCTGTCCGAACTTGGAAAGACTTGCGGTTCTTCCAAGGTATGCAGTAGTTGCGTAAACTCCCTGCACAAAGGTTGCGAGAACTGTTCCGAAGATGATTGCGAGGATTGCATTCACTCCTAACATAAGGAATGCCCATGCAACACCACAAGCAAGGGTCACCCACAGGGTGTATGCCGGTGGTTCCCCACTCACTGCCTTGTTATAGATACGGTGAGTGTATCCCATCTGCGGTGCGAGCTGGACCTGAGAGTTCGGGTCACCTTGTGATCCGATGTTGGACTCAGTATCTTCGGCTGCACCGGCAACCGCTGCGAGAGCTCCCGCAAGGGCAGTTACTCCAATGCCGATTATAATTTCTTGCATGTAAGATTCTCCCTTGAGTTTTGTTTCCCGATCGTGGATAACTGATCAGGAACCTAATATGTTTCAGCATTCTAACTGAAACGAAGGATGCGTCTCAAGTGTTCGTTTAACGTTACCACTCTAAAGAATGGAGTACAAAGTGTGGACAAGTATTCTGTTTACTTTCAGAGATATATAAGACATGCGAAAAATGCGTGAGATACTGACGGAGATGACGTTTTTTACTAAAATACTGCCGGAAAATCTGCGAATTAACGCCAGTTTATTTGTATTAATAATGATGAAGTTGATTAAGTAAAGTGAAGTTTACTTCAAAACAGGTATTTTTGATGAGATACGTGATATAATACCTTTGTTGTCGGATATTTTCGCACACAGCATATAAAGAAAAGAATCGTCTGCGCGTTTTAACCTAGGAAAAAAGAAAAAATTGAGTGGTTAGGTAACCACTTACTGTGCCGGGATGATGAGAGATCTCTCGCCTGCCGGCATGAATTCGCGGATTGCTCCTTTGGCGAAGCATTCACGCGGGTGAGCGAAGTCGAACTTCAGGGCCGGGTCTGCGAAACAGATCTTGATCAGCGGGGAGAGGGTCCATGCATCGCCGCGGCCGAAGTGGGCGGATGCTGCGATGGCTGCGTATTCTCCCTGGTGACCGACGTTCA
>NZ_SIJA01000001.1:0-420 GCF_012062385.1 Methanocorpusculum sp. GPch4
CAGAGGCACACCAATGGTTATTTCCCGGTCAAACCGGCCGGGGCGGCGCAGGGCGGGGTCCAGTGAATCCGGGATGTTGGTGGCGCCAATAACGATCACCTGGCCGCGAGAAGCCAGCCCGTCCATCAGTGCAAGCAGTTGGGCCACTACCCGTTTTTCGACCTCACCTGTAACCTCTACCCGCTTGGGTGCAATAGCGTCGATTTCATCCAAAAAAATAATACTCCTGGTCTTCTGGGCGGCCTTTTCAAAAATTTCCCGCAGCTTGGCTTCGCTTTCGCCGTAAAACTTATGAATTACTTCCGGCCCGTTTACGGATAAAAAATAGGCGCCTGATTCGTTGGCCACCGCCCGGGCGATTAACGTTTTACCGGTGCCCGGAGGGCCGCATAATAACAAGCCTTTCGGTGGCTCTACGCC
>NZ_SIJA01000064.1:0-18014 GCF_012062385.1 Methanocorpusculum sp. GPch4
AGACCAGGCGCCTAAAAAAAAAGTGATTGATGAGAGTTTTTTCTTCCGCTCTAGGTCACTACCTAGGTAGGTAGTCTGTCGGGGGTCATCGTTTTTTTCAGGCGCCTGTGTGTTAGTATATATAGTCTTGATGTTTCGCCGGGGAAATCGGCAGGATTCGGCGTATTTTCTGTTTGAGGTGTGGTATTTTGGGGTCGGGAGAGGAGTATTTTTGATCGGCGGAGGGTGATTTTCGAATCGAAATGGTGATTTTCGAGTGGAAGCGGGATGGTTTTGGGGTTTGACTGGGTGGTTTTTTGGAGTGGAAATGGTGGTTTTCGAGTGGAAGTGTCGTAAAATGAGAGGCGGGGACCTTTAGGTCCCTCAGCTGAGGCGGGGTGATCTTAACCGAAACAACTGACGTACTAATGAGGTATACTTCGATTTCGTGTAAGGGGTTTATGTGGGCACATGAGATAAAACCAACCGTACCCTTCCCGAATCGGATCCATACCAACACCGCGTAACTCCTCCAAAAAAGAGAACAGGTTTTTTGATATGACCGTGTTCAGGCCGTTTTGTGCTGAAGAAAGCCGAGGGTCAGATCGAGTGCGTCGAGGAGATCCTCTTCCGCGAGAGCATAATCCCGGATCGCCGAAAAGAGCATGTACAAAATATCGTAACCGTAAAACGCAAGAGCATCCTCCGCTGAAAGGGGCGAGGCATACGTATCGACCACAAAACCGTCGGTCGAGAACATCAGCTCGAACAGTTCTCCCTTCTCCGATGCCACGCAGAACTGCTGGGTGACCTGTTTTTTGGGATCATCAGGCCGGAAACTAGCCGGGCTTTCGGATTTTCCGAGGATGATCATTTTGTCGGGATAGTACTTCTGGTCGTAGAGATCCCCTTTTGTATCCTGTTTTGCCTTCTGCAGGAAAAGCGAACCTGCCGCCTGCACCACCGGAACGACTGCCGCGATCATCTTTTCGAGAAGGACCTTGTCCTCTTTAACGATCAGATCAGCGGTTTCCTGCTGTTTTGCTTTTGTTTCCTTGATAACATCCAGGAGACGGTCAAATCCCTGTTCTACAATAGGGTCCATACAGTATAGTTTGACCGTCCCGATAGATTAACTACATGCCTTGTGCTATCAGTATAGAAGAACAATGGATTATTTCATCGCCCTGAATCAGATCCTCATCCTGTTTATCCTGATCGGGATAGGGTACTTTGCACGAAGGATCAAACTCCTGAACGACGCTTCCGTCTCGTCCCTCTCGAAGTTCCTTCTGCATATCTGTATTCCCGCGATGGTGATATTCTCCATGCAGATCCCTTTCACGAACGAAGTTCTCATGAAGGGCGAGTATCTGATCTTGGCAGCGTTTGCCTACTACGGGATCGCGTTTCTGGTTGCCTGGTTTTCCCCTATTCTGATGCGGGCAAAGAAGGAGGAGTACGGCGTGTTCCGGTTCATGATCATGTTCTCGAACTCGATGTTCATGGGATTTCCCATCCTTTCGATGCTGTACGGCCAGGACGCGATATTTTACGCAGCGCTCTTCAATATTCCCTTTACCATACTGACATACTCAGTTGGAATCTGGATCCTGCGGGCACAGGAGAAGGGCGGAAAAATCTCGTTCGATCCAAAACTTCTCCTGAACCCGGCGTTTCTCTCGACGATCCTTGGGCTGATCTTCTTCCTGACGTCGTTTTCGATCCCTGACCCCATTTACAGTTCCTTAGAGCTGCTGAACAACGTTACCACGCCGCTTTCTCTTGTCGTGACCGGCGGGTTCCTTGCCCAGCTGAATTTCACCTCGATCTTCAAAAATGTCCGGCAGTACATCGTTGCGGCGATCCGTCTTCTTGGTATGCCGGCCCTGGTATATCTGATCTTTTCGCAGTTCATCGACGACACGCTGATCCTCGGCATCATCGTGGTAACTGCAGGAATGCCGGCGGCGGTAAATACGGTGCTGCTGGCTGAAGAGCATAAGGCCCATCCGGATATTGCGGCCCAGGGGATCTGTATCTCAACACTGCTTTGCCTGGTGACGCTCCCGCTTCTCGCAGTGTTTTTGACGGGATGAGGGAAATAAAAATAGTAGTTACGCGGTGTTATCCTCAATCCAATTTGGGAAGGAGGTTGTTGTGTGTAGACACAAGAGAATATTTAACCGCGAATAAGCCCAAATGGGCAAAGCCCATTTGAGGCGGCACGCAAGCCGAAGGCTTGCACGCAACGTATAGGGGCCTCAGTAAATAGGATATCCCACCGCGGGCCGCTCCGCGCCGGAGTCGCGGCCCCGCACCCCAGATCAAGAAAAGGGATTGTTCATCTATTTTTTGGAGAAAAAAAGACATGCAAGATAAGAAAAACCCGCATGCAAGTGAGCGAAGCGAAACGGAGAGCAAACTGAAAGTTTGAGAACAAGCGAGGGCTGCAAGCCCGAACCGGAGAGCAAAGCGAAGCTTTGCGAACGGGTTTTTCTTATAGCATTTGTCCAAGAGCCAAAGGCTCTTGAGACGTCTCACGAGCTTTTAGCTCGTGGACTTTTCAAGAGAGGGTGCGATTCTGCGTAGGCGAAGCCCAAATGGGCAAAGCCCATTTGAGGCGGCACGCAAATCTTCGATTTGCACGCATCAGCCGAAGCAGAGCACCCGAACGTAAGGAAAATGCGATTCAAGCGAGGGCTGGAAGCCCGAAGCGGAGAGCAAATCTCTGATTTGCGAACGCGTTAATTCGCGGAGGCGTGCAAGCCGAAGGCTTGCGTGCCGCCTCAAATGAGCAAAGCTCATTTGGGCTTATTCGCGGTTAAATAATCTCATGTTTCCAAACCCAGCCGTACCCTTCCCAAATTGGATTCACAACCACACCGCGTAAGTCCTATTCATAATTATTTTGTCTGATACCACGCGGCACCCTCATGTATTTTTTCTATAAATTCATCCTCGGGAGATGACCGAAGATCCATAAGAGCGTCGGAAAGATTTTGGACGGCCGCCTCGTTATACGGATTTTCCGTCTGAATGGAGTAAGAGAGTTCGGCGTTTTCCCGGGAAACAGCGGACGATACCGCAGTCTGCCTGGAAAACGTTGTCGAAGCAGCGGCAGATAGTCGTTTTGACGAAAATCCGCTTCGGACAAGAGCTCCGCTGAAAGCAAGATTCACCGCATGGGAAAGCCCGAGAACGTAGGCAGCAATCGGGTCGTGCTCCCCGATCTCCATTCGGAGAATCGTCCCGCCGCTGAAAAGACTCGCCGCTTCATCCGCCGCGGCATCGTTGCCGCAGGAACATACGATGATGTTTCTGCCGGCTATCGAGGCGGCATTGGGGCCGAACATCGGATGTACCGAGCAGACTTTTGCACCGGACGCCGCCGCTTTGCGGAGAACCGGAATAAGGGGAGTTTTGACGGAGAGGATATCAAAGATGAGCGCGTCTTTGTTTTCTGAAAGAACCGTCCCGAGGATTTCTGCAGAGATTTTTATCGGCGTTGCTGCGATGATGACATCGGCATCCCTGCATCCAAAGGAGATATCCGCAACCGGATAGAGAGCTCCGTCGGGTTCTGGGTCGTTGATCGTTACCGTATG
The DNA here is from genome assembly GCF_012062385.1 of Methanocorpusculum sp. GPch4. NCBI lineage: Archaea > Methanobacteriati > Methanobacteriota > Methanomicrobia > Methanomicrobiales > Methanocorpusculaceae > Methanocorpusculum > Methanocorpusculum sp. GPch4. Next base: position 3,588 of record NZ_SIJA01000064.1, read on the forward strand.
ACCACGTCCGGCAAAAAATGCCGAGAGCCATCTGCCCATACCTCCGTTTCCGCCGATAATGAAGATTTTCCGCGGAGCAGTACGGCGGGGTATCCTTCCCTGCAGATCAACAGACTCATCTATGACCGCCCGGGCGATCCGTGCGGCCGTTTCCGCACTCACGCCGGAAATTTTCCCGGCGTCGATATATCTCCGGACGACGTTTTTTTCGACCGCGGGAACCACGACCTCTTCGTTTGCCTCGGCCTTTTTTTCGCCGATCACCAGAGCTATTCTATTCCGGCGGCCGACCAGTTCCATGATCTCGCGGTCGATCGACGCCAGTTCCTCCCGAAAGCCGTCGATCTCAGTCAAGGAATCCTCCCCGGGCCGCAAGATCCGCAAGCGTGAACACGGTCATTGCCTCGACGACGATCGCCCCCCGATTTGCGATGCACGGATCGTGGCGTCCTTTGACCGAAAGGTCGGCATCCTCTTGGGAGACCAGATCAACGCTCATCTGCTGTTTTGAAATCGAGGGGGTCGGTTTGAATGCCGCGGAAAAATCAAGAACGGATCCGTTCGACATCCCGCCAAGCACGCCGCCCGCATGATTCGTCAGCGTGATGACCGACCCTTCCTGAACGCGGTATGCATCGTTGTTTTCGGATCCGCGAAGGCCGGCGGCGGCGAACCCCTCGCCAAATCCTATTGCTTTCACGCCGGGAATGGCGAAAACCGCTTTGGCGATCTCGCCGTCGAGCGTGTCAAAAAACGGCTCGCCAAGACCCGCGGGCAGACCCGCAGCAAAGCACCGGACGATCCCGCCGACACTGTCTCCTTTCGACTTCGCGGCGAGGATCTCGGCTCTCATCCGCTCCTCGATCTCCGAAGACATTGCCCGAAGCGGATTGGTCCGCGATCTCGTCATGATGTCTGCGACATCATAAACATTCATATCGACGACGCTGCCGATCCGGGTAACATACGAACCGACGGAGATTCCGGCGCTGCCGATCAGATCCCGAAGCAGAGCGCCGGCCGCGACGAGGGGAGTCGTCATTCTGCCGGAAAACATTCCGCCGCCCCGGATATCATGAGCCGGACCGAATTTACAGACCGCAGGGTAATCGGCATGACCCGGGCGGGGAACACGGCGGAGCTGTTCATAATCCGAACTCCGGGTATTGCTGTTTGAAAAGGTGATCACGACCGGACAGCCCGTAGTGATTCCGTTCACGATACCGGAAATTTCCGGGACGTCCGCCTCCACACGGGGAGTCCCGATACCTTCGGCCGGTTTCCTGAGCGCCAGATCCGCCGTGATGATATCCTCATTCACGGGATATCCGGCAGGGATCCCGTCGATAACGCAGCCGATACGACTGTCGTGACTCGCCCCGAAGAGAGTGAGCGTTATGGATCCTCCGATTCGATTCATTCTTCCCTCATATCTGCACCGAGTCTCTGCATATCCCTGACGAAATCAGGATAAGAAACAGCACAGCAGCCTGAGTCGTCTATGATAGTATTGCCAGCGGCAATAAGTCCGGCGACCGCGGATGCCATCATTATACGGTGGTCGCCAAATGTAGTAACATTTGCCCCGGAAAGCCGGGAGGGTCCCGTAACAATGCACCCGTCCTCGGTCTCGCTGATATCTGCACCCATCGACCTGAGGAAAAGAACCGTGGACATGATCCGGTCGCTTTCCTTGAATCTCAGATGGGCGGCCCCGTATAATCTGCTGGTGCCTTTTGCCTGCGACGCAAGTACGGCGATAATGGGGAACAGATCCGGAGCATCCGCAAGATCGATGTCTGCAGCCTTCAAATCCGCTTTTTTGATCGTAACATTTTCGCCTTCACGAACTACTCCTGCCCCGAATGTTTCAAGGATGGAGATCACCACCTTATCTCCCTGAGGGTCAGCCGGGTCGAGTCCGGAAACGGTGATCTCGCCGGTGAGTGCCGCCGCCGCAAACAGAAATGCGGCTGACGAGTAGTCGCCGCCGACCTGAACATCCACGGGAGAATAGACCTGACCGGAACGGACAAGATACCCGTCATCGATCGTTTCGACCGAAACGCCGTGTTTTTTCATGGCGGAAATCGTCATGTCCACATAGGGTTCTGACGTAAGGGGCGTTGTAAGATGGATCCTCGTGTCAGCTTTGCCAAGCGGAGCCGAGATCAGCAGCGCCGAGATAAACTGGGAGCTCACATCCCCGCGAATATGCACATCGCCGCCGGACCCCGGACCCGTTATCGTGAACGGAGCACAGCCGTTTTTGGATGTTACTCCGGCTCCAAGCTCTGAGAGGGCATCAAGCAGCGGTTTCATCGGGCGGGAACAGAGCGAAGCGTCGCCCGTGAACGCGGTCGTTCCGTCCAGACGGGATGCAATTCCAGCAAGCATCCGCATGGATGTTCCCGAGTTTTTGCAGTTTATCACCGTTCCTTTCGGAAGAGGGGCATGCAGATCGCCACCCCGGATCGTGATCCGATCATTCGCTTCACATACATGTGCCCCGAGCGCTTTGACCGCATCCAGCGTAGCTAGAGTGTCCTCGCCCAGAAGCGGAGAGAAGACAACAGACTCGCCTTTTGCAAGAGCCGCAAGGAGAAATGCCCGGTGCGTGTGACTTTTCGAAGGGGGTGCGTGAACACACCCCGATATCTGGGAGCGGGATACGATAAGTTTCATCTCACACCCCGTTCCTGATATTCGCAATGAGGATATCTTCCCGACCGAACCGGTCGAGAAATTCATCTAACCTGCCCTCAGGCACAAGGATCCCGGTGGCGGGACCGGTGCCGGAAAGTCCGGCGGCGGCGGCTCCGCATGAGAGGGCTCTGTCGGCCGTCTCCGGCGTGATGCCGATCGCTTCACAGGTACATCTTCCATTTACATACATCGCTGAAAAAACATCTCCTTCGATCGCCATATCATATGCGGCAGAGACCATATCACGCATTTTTTGCATCTTCTCACTCGGAAATGCGGATTTCCGGATCTGGAACGGCGGGATGTGGATCACGGCCGTGTAGCCTTCGGGCATCGGGCGGCGGAGCAGAAGTTCGCGTTTCAGATTATCGGTGAATACGAGACCCCCGAGCTGACAGGCGCAGGCATCATCAAATGCCCCGGTAATACTGACGCCCGCTTTGACGGCGGCCGTAGCGCCGATCCGGCCGATCTCAAGAGGGCCGAGATGGAGGGAAAGCGCAGCGGCCGCGGCCGATATTATAGCGTTCGCGGCCGAACTGCTGCTTTTCAGGCCCTGAGATATGGGGATATTCGACGTAGTTCTGATCACCGCACCATTCATTCCCGAGTCAGGATACCGCCGAAGTACCTCCTCGACGGAAAAACGGGCGAGGGAAACGGACTCGGACGGGTGGCCGCCGATCTCGACGGAAAACTCGTTTTCCGGAATCAGTTGGACGGTCGCCTCGGTTTTGAGATCGATTCCAAAGGCCGCCCCTTTTCCGGTAGAGATCGCGTTGATCACCGATAACGCACCGTAGGAAACTCCTTTGCCGATCATGCCGCCCTCGCTTCGAATGCTTTTCTCATCACGGCCCGGTCAGGCGTGATGCCTGTCCAGAGAGTGAATGATGCGGCGGCCTGTTCGATCAGCATGGTTTTTCCGTTGATGCAGGCACGAACGCCGGCGGCTTTTGCAGCGGCAAGAAGGGGAGTCACTTCCGGATCATAGATCATATCCATAACAACCGTGTCTTTGGTGAATATCGTATGCGGAACCGGCGAGCAGTGTTCAAACCCGCTCATTCCGGCCGGGGTCGCGTTCAGAATCAGCTGATACGCGGGAGCGAGATCCTCCAGCTTCACTGCCCGGGCGCCAAACATTTCGGCAAGCGTCTCTGCACGTGCGTGGGTCCGGTTGGTGATCGAGATCTTCGCTCCGGCGGCTTTCAGATACGCGGCGGCGGCCTTTGCCGCTCCTCCGGCGCCGATGATGAGCGCCTCGGCGCCCTTTGGATCCGCGTCCACTGACGCGAGCGATGCAGCGATTCCCAGAATATCGGTATTGTACCCCTCGAGACCGGCGGGAGAGTTTCGGATCGTATTCACTGCCCCGGCGGACGCGGCAAGAGGATCGATCCTTTTCAGGAAAGGAATGACCGATTCTTTATGAGGAATGGTTACGTTCATCCCGATGATCCGGTATTTTCTGATAACCTCCGGGATCAGGTGCAGCTCCTCCGGAGCTGACGGGATCTTGACGTATCGTCCCCGAATCTTCGCGGCTTTGAATGCCGCGTTGTGGATCTCCGGCGAGAACGTATGGGTGAGGGGATAGCCGGTTACGGCAGTGACCTGCGGATCGGTGCCGAGTCTCTCAGCCTCTTCGAGCGTTATCTGACCCGGAGCGGACGCAAGTTCCGGCCGTAACGCACAGTAGTTGAGCATCGATCCGAGGTCAAAAGCCCGAATACGGGTAACCTCGCCGGCGGCCCCCATGCCTATAAGAATAAACGGAGCTCCTTTTTCTCTAAGAACAGATGCGGCACTCCAGACTGCAAGCAGATCCGCCGGCCCCCTCACCATGAATGCGGCTTTGGGGATTCCCGAGGATCGAAGATCGTTGAAGATTGCAAGGATCTCATCCTCGGCGGGCGTTTTCTCAAAGTCATGATACGAACAGATGACCTGTTCTTTTGGGAACCGGTTTCTCAGAACCGAGTCCGATTCTATGTCGATGTATGTCGCGCCGGACGCGAGAGCTCGGAGAAAGATATCTTTTCGCTCCTCGTCCAAAGGAGACCTGAGTGTAGCGACCGAAGGAACGCCGCACGCAAGAAAGGAGAGATCTGCCTGAATGACCGGAAAGGCATCGAGCCGGAATTCCAGAGCCTCTGCTCCTTTCAGGATCGCTTCTTTTGCAAGGGTCCGCACTTCCCCCTCGTCTTTCGCCACGATAACGGCACAGTTTGCAGTCATTTTTCGCAGATTGTCTCCGCCATCGTGTGCCCGAAGTGGCGGCCGCCGCTTTCAAGTCTGACATAGACCAGATCGCCGATCGCGAGATCGGATACGGAAACCGCTCCCGACGGCGTTCCAAGGCGTATGGTCTCGGCGTTCTGGAGAACGACCGAGTAGGTCTTTCCTCCGGCTTTTGCCTCGATATAGAGCATGGGGCGGATCTCGATTTTTACTCTGCCGACATTCACGGTTCGCAGGCTTCCGTCAGGTTTGCGGGAAAGGAGTTCGTTCCCGCTCGCGATCTCGGAGAGGTATTTTGTCGTACCGTCAGGGCAGAGGATGTATGAATGGACGGCGCCGGCGTTCACCCGAAACGGCCGGGCGCTGACGTACTCGCTCTCAAAACTCTCCGAGCAGACGAGGAAGAGGCAGGATGACTGGGAACCGATCAGCATGCCCTCTCCCCTCTCCAGAAGCGAGCAGGTGTCGATACATACCCGGTCCCCTAAAGAGAGGGTGGATATCTTGGTGACCACGGCGGTTTCCAGATCGACTATCGGGTATTCAGCGGTCCTGATGCCGGAAAATGCGGCAAGATCGGCCGGACCGTCCGGCGTGATGACGATACCGTCAGAGCCCACCTCCATTGTTTGGAAAGCGAGACGGGCTTCTTCGGGGGTCTTCACGCAAATATATACACTCGTCTCGGCGTTCTGGAACCGGGAGATGAGATTTTCAAGAGGGATGACCTTCCAGTTTTCGGGGGAGATGACAAGATTTGGAACGGCATTCTTCAGGCTGTACGCCTCCTCCATCTCCTCGGCACCGGTCAGGTTCAGGAGAACGCCGATGCGTTCCCCGGAATACATGAGGTTTTTGCCGTCGGCCAGTATTGCAGTATATCTGCCGAGATGGCTGAGAGCCTCATCTTCCGGTCTTAGGATGATATGGGTATACCCTGATTCCAGAGCTGAGGCGACGACTGCTTTTCGTTCGTCATAGGTCGGCAGGTGGTCGGCACGGATCAGGATCGGAGGTAGTTGGATCGTCATATATTTTTCACCGGGTGAGGTGTTTTGCTGCTTCTTCCACGGATGCGTTCCTTAACACGATATCGGTGACAGCCGAGGTAATACCAATGATATCATTGTGCTGGAAGATGTTTCTTCCGATCGAGACCCCTTTTCCTCCTGCATCGAGAGAGTCACGGACCATCTGAAGCATCTCCAAATCAGAGCCCATCTTCGGACCTCCGGCGATGACGACCGGGATCTGGGCTCCGCGGACGACTTCACGGAACGTATCGATATCTCCGGTGTAACTGGTTTTTACGATGTCAGCACCAAGTTCGGCTGCAACGCGGGCGCAGGTTTTGAGAGCATCCACGTCGAACGAGTCTTTGATGTTTTTGCCGCGAGGGTAGACCATCGCAAGAAGCGGCATGCCCCACTGCTGGCATTTGCGGGAGATCTCTCCGGCATTGCAGATCATCTCGGGTTCGGTATCGGCTCCCAGATTGATATGAATGGATACGGCGTCCGCTCCAAGCGTTATTGCCTCCTCAACGGTCGTAACGATGACTTTGGAGTTAGGATCGGTTCCAAGACCGGTCCCGGCGGAAAGATGTACGATCAAACCGATATCTTTTCCGGATGTCCGATGCCCGTAGGGAACCATCCCTTTGTGCATGAGAACGGCCGTGGCTCCGCCGATCGAGATCTTGTTTATGGTGTCACGCATGTCGGTGAGCCCGGGAATCGGCCCCATCGAAATGCCGTGATCCAATGGTACAATAACGGCACGACCGGAGTTCCGGTCTATGACCCGTTCCATACGGATATGTTTTCCAAACATGTGTGCTAATGATTAGCACGGTGACAACATCAATCTTCTGGACAGAGTAAAGACCAGGTATATTGCGGGATATATGCTGAATTATGACGGCATTTTTCAACACATAAGCCGCAGTCGTCAGTTTTCCCTGCACAAAATCCAGATCAGAAACCGAAAAAGTCCGGAGATGTCCAATCAGAGAGAGGATGGAAAGTAGAGATATTACGCGTGACCTGCGCAGAAAAACAGATGAGGTGAATCAAAAAAAGGAGGAAAAATTATTTTTCTCCTCTGCCGAGTTCTCTGTGCGCTTTTCCAAGATGCTGGGCTCCAAGCGCCCCGAGAAGAGATAATTCTCCCGCGAGAACGCCGGCTGCCACGATCTCGGCAAATGCTTTTGCGTTGTCTCCCGGATTTTCCGCTCCGCCGGCAACGCCGAGCATCGTAAGATTTGCGTTCTGGGTGGCAATACTCGTTCCTCCGCCGACCGTCCCGACCTGAAGCGAAGGGAGCGTGACGGAAACATACACGCCGCCTTCCGCCATATCCACGGTCGTGATCGTGTTGCTCCCCTCAACTACATGTGCCGGGTCCTGTCCGCAGGCGATGAACATGGCGGCGATCACATTTGCAGCCTGGGCGTTGAATCCGAGAGATGCCGCCCGGGCAGATCCTGTCAGATTTTTGCGGGTATTGACCTCCGCAAGGGTAGCTGAGTTGGTCTTGAACACGGATGCCACCAGTTCATCCGAGAGAAAAACCCCGGCTGAAACGGTTTTGCCCCGGCCTTCGATAATGTTGATCGCGGAGGGTTTTTTGTCGCAGCACATGTTTCCGGATACGGCGATAAGTTTCGCCCCTGTCTCCTCTTCGATTACGTGGGCCGCTGCTTCCGAGGCAATAGTCGCCATGTTCATGCCCATCGCATCCTTTGTGTCGAACTCAAAGCGGATAAAGACACTCGTACCTGCTGTATATGTCGTGAGCCCGATCAGTTCGCCGTGATTTGTGGTTTCTTCGGCGGCGACCTTCAAAAGAAGGAGATTGTCTTCCGCCCACCTCGCAACCTCGGCCGCGTGGGAAACGCTTCTGGCTGCAAAAACCGGTGCACGGGTCATGCCGTCTCTGAGAATTCGCACCTCGGCGCCGCCGGCTTTGGTGATGGCGCCGCACCCTCTGTTGATCGAAGCGGCCAGAGCGCCTTCTGTCGTCGCAAGCGGGAGCCAGTACTTTCCGTTGGCATACTCCCCTTTGACCGCCAAAGGTCCCGCAACTCCCAGCGGGATCTGAACACAGCCGATCATATTCTCGATGTTTCGGGTAACTACCCGGTCAATAGGTATCGAATAGGTCCCGACAGCGGAAAGATCCGTACCGGTCTCCTCTTCGATATATTTACGGCGAAGAGATACGGCATCATCTGCCGGCATACTCTTCTCCAGCGCGTAAAGTTTCAGATCCCCGGAACGGATCTTTGCAAGATACTCATCCATAAGTATACAATAGTTCAGAAGGGACTAATACATTTTTCTGTCAGACAGGCAAATAATATTCAGGCATATGCAGAGATACGCTCACATTTTGGACCTTGTCAGGGAGAGAAATCCCCTTGTGCATCAGATCACCAACTACGTCACGGTAAATGACTGCGCCAATATGACGATCTGTTTCGGGGCATCACCGGTGATGTCGCACGCACCTGAAGACGTAGTGGATATGATAAAAATAGCGGGCGTTCTTGTGCTGAATATCGGAACTCTGGATGAAAACCAGATCGAAGGAATGCTTGCAGCGGCAAACGGAGCAAAGAAATGCGGCATCCCAATAGTTCTCGACCCCGTGGGAGCAGGGGCGACACCATATCGCACACAAACCGCGGAGAGGTTTATGGACGAATTCCCTATCGCGGTCGTGAAAGGTAACGCCGGAGAGATCAGCACGCTTGCCGGCGTCTCGGCAACGGTCCGGGGCGTTGATTCCGGCAGCATTTCCGGAGATCCCAAAGAGACCGCACGCAGATATGCAAAAGAATACGGATGTACGGTCGTCATAAGCGGAGCGGAGGATATCGTAAGTGACGGAAAACGCGTCGTGGGCGTATTAAACGGCGTGCCGATGATGGGTAAAATATCTGGGACCGGCTGTATGGCGAGCGCTGTCTGCGGCGCCTTCACTGCAGTAACTGACCCGATGGACGGCTGTATCGCCGCGATGACCGCGCTTGGCATCGCCGGCGAAGAAGCGGCACAAACCGCAAAAGGCCCGGGATCTTTTAAGCCGGCATTTTTCGACGCCGCGGCCGCGCTCACCAAAGAACAGTTTCTCAAATCAGCAAAGATCACTGAGTATTCATGACATATGACCTCTATGTGGTAACCGACGAAGAACTCTCAAACGGTCATTCCCATGCGGAAATAGCAAAGCTCGCGGTTGAAGGAGGAGCGGATGTCATCCAGCTCCGTGATAAGAGGATGAGCGCGGCGGATCTTTTTGCCGAAGCGGAAAAGATCCGTGCGATCACCAAAGACAAAGCCCTTTTCATCGTAAACGACCGGATCGATATCGCGCTCGCGTCAAAAGCAGATGGGGTTCACCTGGGGCAGAGCGACCTGCCGGTAGAGGTCGTAAGACGCCTTGTTCCGGATGATTTCATCATCGGCATCTCTGTTGGTTCGGTCGAAGAAGCAGTAAAAGGCGTTTTGGACGGCGCGGATTATGTAGCAGTGAGCCCGGTTTTTTCGACAGGCTCAAAACCGGACGCTGGTGAAGGCCGCGGACTTGCCTGTATCTCAGCTGTAAGAAAAGCCGTACCAAAAGAGATCCCCGTGGTCGGTATCGGCGGCATCAACAGTGGAAATATCAGTGAGGTCATCGCGGCCGGATTGGACGGGATCTGTGTCATCTCCGCAGTGGTGAGTGCGCCAGATATCAAAAAAGCCGCCGGAGATCTGCGTGAAAAGATCAGGAACATAAAAAATGAGTGAAAAAGTCATGCAGTGGTGCGTGCGGATCCCGGTCCTCGAGGGAGAAGCGGGACGCAGAAAACTTATTGCCGAAGGAAAGGCAGACCGAAGCCTCCGGCCGTACGTTGAGGAGGGCTTCCTGTTTGTCCCGGTTCTTGAAGAGACTGATTTCCAGGCAGAGTTCTCCACAACAAGCCCCCGCGAGGAGCTGCCCCGTCACGAACAGATCGGCGGGATCGTTGTTCTTCAGGAAGATGATCGGATCGAAGCGGAAAAGATCCTGGCGGCACGTCCTTCGACGCATACCGTACTTTTTGCCACATCACCGGTCGAAGGAGAGTTCAGAACAAAAACATTCAAAGTGCTCGCCGGAAAAAATACGACCGAGACACTCTACCATGAATACGGCAGAAGAATGATCATCGATCTGACCGCAGCCTACTTTTCCGCCCGGCTCTCGAACGAACGCCAGAGAATTCTCTCTTCCATGAAAGAGGGGGGAAAAGTTCTTGATATGTTCGCCGGCGTCGGACCGTTTCCGGTGATGCTGAGCAGTAAAGCGAAGCTCATCGTCGCAAACGACATAAATCCATCCGCGGTTTATCTGCTTCAGAAAAACATCAGGCTCAACCGTCTGCATAACGTAGTGCCTGTTCTCGGCGATGCAATGAATCTCCCGCATATGCTCGATTCGATGAGATTTGACCGCATAATCATGAACTTACCATTCGCAGCATACGGATTTTTAGCAGGAGCTGCAAAACTTGCGGCTAAAGGCGCCGTCATCCATCTCTACGCGCTTGTCGAGAAAGAAGGAGAACACAATGAAGATATTCTGCGTGCGTTTCCAAACGCGAAAATAACCGAACGATTTCTTCGTTCCTACTCGCCGACCAGCTGGCATGCAGTATATGATATAGAGGTCGGCGATGAAATGTAAGATATGCGGAACAGGAAGTTTTGCCGATCTGAAATGTGCCGTTGACGCCGGAACGGACGCAGTCGGTTTTCTGATGGGGATCACTCACGTGACCCAGGATGCCGTAAGCCCAGAGGAAGCGGCGGCAATGATCAAAACGCTGCCCCCGTTCATCGAACCGGTCGCGGTGACCCATCTGCAGGATGCCCGTTCGATCATCAGCATCGTTCAGCAGTCCGGCTGTACCGCGCTCCAGATCCAGAACACGATCACGCCTGAAGAAATATGCATGATCAGAAAGAGTCTGCCGTATCTTCGCATCATAAAAGCAGTCCATGTGATGGATATGTCAGCTGTACAAACAGCTCAGCGGGAAGCAGCCTATGCTGATGCGATAATCCTGGACACGCGGACCCCTGACCGGCTCGGCGGGACCGGACTCACTCACGACTGGAGCATCAGTGCAAAGATCGTGGAATCGGTCGAGATCCCCGTCATACTCGCCGGCGGCCTCACTCCGGAGAATGTGGCCTCGGCGATCCGCCAGGTCCGCCCCTATGCGGTAGACGTTCACACCGGCGTGAAGAAAAATGATGTCAGGGATGCTCTTAAGACAAAAGCATTCGTCCGTGCGGCGCATACGGCCGTCTGAATCAGACGATCCTTTTTTTTCAAAAAAAAATGATCAGACTTCAATCACTGTCTGTTTACAGGTTTTGAAGTGATTTGCATAACCGGCCATATCGAGCAGCCCGTGACCTGAAAGATTGAAGACGATAGTCTGTTCCTCATTCTTTTTCTTTGCTTCAAGAGCGAGGTCAACAGCAGCGCGGATTGCATGAGCTGATTCCGGCGCCGGGATGATGCCTTCGGTTCTCGCAAAGGTAACGGCTGCCTGGAAAACCTGTTCCTGGTTATACGATACAGCGTTGATAGTTTTGTTATCATATAACCTGGACACCAGCGGATTCATACCATGATACCGAAGACCTCCTGCGTGAACGGCGTTCGGGGTAAAGTCATGCCCAAGAGTATGCATCTTAAAGAGCGGAGTGATGCAGCCGGAATCACCGAAATCATACCGATATTCGCCTTTTGTGAGGGAAGGGACCTCGGAAGGTTCAACTGCCAGGAAATTTGTGTCGATTTTTCCATGGAGTTTTTTCTGGATCATAGGGAAGCTGAATCCGGCAAAGTTACTTCCTCCGCCGATACATCCGATCATGTGATCCGGAGTGACATCGATCTCATTCAGCTGAGCGATCAGTTCCTGACCGATGACGGTCTGATGCATACATACATGATTTGCAACGCTGCCAAGACTGTACTTTGTTTTTCCGGTGGGATCTTTGACTGCCATTTCGACTGCTTCTGTGATCGCAGTTCCAAGGGTCCCTCCGTAGGAAGGATCTTTTGCGAGGACGGATTTTCCATACTCAGTGACTGGACTTGGTGACGGATAGACTGTGCTTCCGTAGGTTTCCATGATCGATCTGCGGAACGGTTTCTGCTCGAAACTTACTTTGACCATGAACACGATAAGGTCGAGATCAAAGTAGTTGCAGGAGAGGGAAAGGGCAGAACCCCACTGACCCGCGCCCGTTTCGGTGGTCAGATGTTCTGTTCCGTCACGTTTGTTGTAGTATGCCTGGGCAATGGCACTGTTGAGTTTGTGGCTGCCGGTCGGACTGACATCTTCACGTTTGAAGTAGATCTTGGCCGGGGTTTTGAGATACTGCTCAAGATGATATGCACGCTGAAGCGGCGTTACGCGGCCGAATTGGGCATATGCTTCTCTGACGACTTCCGGGATGTCGATGAATCGGTGAGTGGTGTCGAGTTCCTGCTCGACCGATGTTTTACAAAACACGGGTGCAAGATCATCGTGGGTCACTGGTTTCATTGTCCCGGGATTAAGGATCTCCGGGGAGCCGATGTCGACCGCGATATTATACCATTTTTTAGGGATGTCATCTACTGTAAGGGTCGTACGACCATCTTTCGGGAACATAGATACAGGTGGTATCCAATAGTATTTAAAATCTGTACAACAATAACCAAATTATTACTTCAATGATTATATTTGTACATGTTCGGGATTGTAAATAGAGGGAGGCGCGCAGACCTATTTCCGAAGAGAGAAGGGAGACCCCGGGGATAAAGGTCGGACCGATACGGTCCTGACGGCTGATGAGGAGGGGGGCCTTTTGGCCTGATCAGATCAGAGCCGGAGCATGCAGAACGGTCTGATATACATGTTCCCGATTATACGGCTCTGTGATGATGAGGTTGTAGATGTCTATGTGCCGGTTCTGTTCGCTGACCGTACTGCTGTAATCTGTGTAAGAAGCTGCATACGCTGCGTAGTATGCCTGATACTCGGCATAGAGCTTCTGATACTCCGCGTAATAGGCAGTGTAGTTTTGATACGCATCATCAGCCTTTGTCAGATACTCTGTATAGGATGCATTGAGCGTTTCCCATTCTGAAGAATAGGCATTGTCGGTTATTTTGCCTGCGCGAAGATCGCGGTTCAGCTTTTTCTGCTGTGATACTATGGAGTCTGCCAGATCGGCATAGGTATTATATGCGGATATTGCCGTTTGCATTGAGGAGTCAAGTGAGGAAAGGCGGATCTCATATTCGGTGAGTGCATCTTCCATTTCATCGAGATCTTCGGTCTTTTCAGCACCTTCCCGTGATAACCGATCGATCAGGGAGGCGGCTTTATCCCGGTAATTCAGGATGACGGTTATTTGACTGCCGGAGGTGTAGGTTTTTGTACCGGTACCGACACTGATGACTGAAGGGGCGCTGGAGAGTGATGAGCCGTCTTCAAATTGGAACGATCTGTCGGTGATATAACTGAAGTCGGTTGTTTCGATGACCGCGTATCCCCCGGTATCCGGATAGGCTGTTGCGTCAGCTGTTTTTATTCCGACTGCGGCGTGGCTTTCTTCATCAAAGATCAGGAGGACAGCATCATAGCCGGCACGGGTCAATAACCCGGCCAACAGGATACTTTTGTCATCACAATCACCATACTGGTCAATAATGGTCTCTACCGGGTAGCGGTACTCGTCTTTTGTATGGTAATGAATACTTTGGACAAATGTCGAGAGCAACTCCAGATACTCGTCGTCCGTTAAATCCAAGGTATGTTTCACGGATGCCGTTTGTGTCAGGATCTGTGTGTACATCTCTTCCTGAAGGGGATCATTGGTAAAATCAGCATAATACTCGCGCGAGGTTATTTTTGTGTAAGGAAGGTATTTTGATCCGGTATCTTTCGCCCCATGATAGATGGATGCGGGAACGGAGACGAAAAGTGTTATTGAGGTGTTTTTGAAGGGGAAGATGTATTCTGCCGAGAGGGAATCCGTGTAGGCGTTATCGGGATATATTTGGGGATTTGCACTGAGGATACAGAGATAGCAGCCGGCGGAGGAGATGATGACGAGCAGGACCGCGAGCAGGATGATCTTTTTCATGGTGATACAGAGATATGTTTTGTATTTGTTCTTCTGTATTATATGTTAGGTTTGATCATGCTACTGTATCCGGGATGAAAAAGGTTCATGCGGTAATTTCTGTGGATATTCATTTTCCCCCGTTCTTTCTTCTTGTATGCAGGATACCCCGGGGTATCCGGATAGAAGACGAAAGAAGAAGGGACGACAACCAAAACATGAGAGCTTGCGCTCAACACAAAAAAAAACACAAACAAACTATTGCAAAAGAATAAGGGGGGTGCAGCGTTGACCAGTTCCCGAGAATTCGCAT
>NZ_SIJA01000065.1:0-522 GCF_012062385.1 Methanocorpusculum sp. GPch4
GAGATATCTTCGATGTCAACCTGAAATATATTACAATAGGAGTTACGCGGTGTTAATCACAATCCAATTCGGAAAGAGTATAGCTGGATATGGATACCTGAGATAAAACCAACCGCGAACCGCAAATCAGAGATTTGCTCTCCGCTTCGGGCTTACAGCCCTCGCTTGAATCCGCCCTTCGGGCGAGATAATCGGATTTGCTTATCCTCACTTGAACTCGGCGGTCCTAATCGCAAATCAAAGATTTGCTCGCAAGTCTATCGACTTGCTCAGCTGAGGGACCTAAAGGTCCCCGCCTCCGCTGAGGGTGAGCCTGTTCACAAACCTTCGGTTTGCTCTCCGACTCGGGTCTACGGCCCTCGCTTGTTCACAAACCTTCGGTTTGCTCTCCGACTCGGGTCTTCGACCCTCGCTTGAATCGGATCGACCCAAACACAGCGTAACTCCTATTCCTTATACAGCCCGACCACTTCGCCGATCACGATGATCGCCGGAGGTTTCAGTCCAACACGAGCTCCGACC
>NZ_SIJA01000066.1:0-2169 GCF_012062385.1 Methanocorpusculum sp. GPch4
GACCAATATTCCTGTATGCTGGCACATCCATCTCTTTTTCTACGATATGGTAAGGAACACGTTTTAGAATTAACTGTGGCAGAATACTTATACCAAGACCACTTTCTACCATGGACATGATTGCGTAATCGTCCCATGTTGTAAAATGAATCTTTGGTGTTAAGCCACACCGCTCAAATATCTCTGACACCTCGGCTTTTGCTCCTTTTTCAAGAAGCATAAAAGGATCATTACACAAAGCAGTGACAGGAAAACATTCACATTTTGCCAATGGATGATTTTCGGGCAGGATGACAAGCAATTTGTCTTGCTCTAAGAAAATAGTTTCTAGATCGGGATGTGTGGGTAACCTTAGAAAACCACAATCCACACGCCCCTCCAAAATCCATTCCTCGATTTCTGTATAGTCACCCAGGAGCAATTCATAGTCGATGTTCGGATAATCCTTTTGAAATTCTTTGATGATATTTGGAAGCCAATGTGTAGCCACGCTGGAAAAAGTACCAATACGAATTAGTCCTGATTGAAGTCCGTTCAACTCATCCACCTGCATTTGCAACTTCTGATATTCTTCGCAGACCCGTTGGGCATGTGGCAGAAGTTTCTTACCATCAGAGGTGAGCTGCACCCCAGCTCGACTTCTTTTTAAAAGTGATACTTTCCACTCTTTTTCTAAATCGTTAATCATCCGACTAATTCCAGATTGCGAATAATGCAACATTTCAGCCGCCTTTGTAAAGCTCCCATATTCCACTGTTTTAATAAATGCCATATATTTAAGAATATTCATATCCATTTTTCGTACCCTCATTATATCTTGTTTTGTTATACTATGTATGATAAACATTCGCTTTTGTTATCCTACGTCTTATGATATATTCTTTTTATGAATTTTTCAAGAATGAAAGGAATGATGTTAGCCATGTTTTTTATTAGTAATACTTATATAACAGCACCAGATCAGTTCAGCACTCCACTTCAAGAGAAAACTTACCAAGCATTGGAGGAATTACATATACTCTTTGAGCGTGTCGACACGGATGAAGCTATCACGATGGATATCTCCCGTGTTTCTTTTGCTCCTGCTGAACTAATGGAACAAATGTTAGGAACTAAAATCGGTGCGGCCACCGTATTCAGTGCTCTGCTGGATACAGAAAATGTGATACAAATTGTTTTCGACAAAGACGTTCTCGCAGAAGAATGTTATGGATGCAGCGCCGGGACGGTGTTTGTTGGAAGGTGTTGACTATGAAGCAGACATATTTCAAGTATATCCTTGCCATGCTACTTTTCGGCTCCAATGGAGTTGTGGCAAGCTATATTGGGTTAACCAGCTATGAAATTGTTCTTCTGCGCTCTCTGTTGGGTAGTCTTCTACTTATCGCTATTTTCTTTTTCACGGGACACAAGCTAACCGCACTACAGCATAAAAAGGATTTCTGTTATATTGCGCTATCTGGTATCACAATGGGTGCTGACTGGCTTCTTCTTTTCGAGGCCTTTGCTCAAATCGGCGTTAGTTTGGGAATGCTGATCAATTACTGTGGCCCTGCGATTGTCGTGGCACTTTCGCCCTTGCTGTTCAAGGAACGAGTGACCCGGCAAAAACTGACCGCTCTGATTACTACTCTTATTGGCGTGTTTCTTATCAGCGGGCAGGCGGCAACGAAAGGTGCCAACTTTTGGGGAATTTTCTGTGCAGGACTGTCGGCTGTCTCTTATGCCGCCATGGTAATTTTCAACAAGAAGTCAAAGCAAGTCACAGGAATAGAAAACTCCACCCTTCAACTATTTTTGGCTTTTGTGACAGTAGCAATTTTTGTCGGATTCAAACAAGGTCTCTATATGGAGATTGCCGCTGTGGATTGGTTACCCATTCTGTGGATCGGTCTAATCAACACCGGTATAAGTTGCTATTTGTATTTTTCCTCCATGGGGCGTCTACCAGTGCAGACTGTAGCAATTTGTGGTTATTTAGAGCCTCTTTCGGCTGTTGTTTTTTCCGTCCTATTTTTAAAAGAAATACTGCAGCCAATTCAAATTATAGGTGCAGTGCTGATTATCGGCGGTGCGGTGTTTGCAGAAGGGATATTCAAACTAAAAAATTACCAAATAACAGCTAAAAATAATAGTTGAATATTTACATCTCTTCTCTCTACTCAACCC
>NZ_SIJA01000002.1:0-651 GCF_012062385.1 Methanocorpusculum sp. GPch4
AAGCCCGGATCTTCGCCCCAGAAAGCGCTCAACGCCGGCTCCTTCGGCGCGGCCGCTCTGGCCATAGCGCTCATTTTCCCCGGCGCCTATTTTGTCATCGGCGGCAGCCGCTTCGGGGGAAGCGATGGCTCTGCCTTTAGCTGGCTGGGCATAGCCTTTTCATCGGTGGTCGGCCTTCTGGCGGGAACCCTCATCGGGGTTATCACCGAATTCTTTACCGGTACCGATACGCCCCCGGTGCGACGTATCGTAAACGCCTGCGGCACCGGTTCGGCGACGACGATAATCTCCGGCCTGGGCGTTGGCATGATGTCCACCCTTCCTCCTATCCTCATCATCGGGGCGGCTATTGCGGGGAGCTACGCCCTGTCGGGCCTCTATGGCATCGGCATAGCCGGCCTGGGCATGCTTCTCACCCTGGGGATTCAGCTGTCCGTGGACGCGTACGGCCCCATCGCGGATAACGCCGGAGGTCTGGCGGTGATGGCCGAGCTGCCTCCGGAGACCAGGGATATAACCGATTCCCTGGACGCGGTCGGCAACACCACCGCCGCCATCGGCAAAGGCTTTGCCATCGGGTCCGCGGCGCTCACGGCCCTGACGCTTTTTGTCGCATTTGTGGAAGCCGCCGGGATCGACCCATCCTTGATC